>JAISSJ010000090.1 GCA_031273195.1 Candidatus Fibrimonas sp. | reverse complement strand
AATCCCCTGCAAGTTAAAAATATTCCCGTCTGGGTTTCCCAAGTGAGCATAGAGTCCGGCGATTTCTCGGCTCTTTTGGAAGTTGCGCAAAAAGCGATGCCTGCTCATGGAATAGCGGTGATTGCCAATGTTCAAAGCGATTCCGGTTCAATAGCGGTGATTGTTCATCCCGAACTGGTTAAGAAAAACATCAAGGCTGGCGACATAGTTAAAAAACTCGCTGAACTGGCGGGTGGCAAAGGCGGAGGCCGCCCGAACTTGGCACAGGCCGGGACAAAAAGCCCGGAGAAAATTGGCGAGGCGTTGGCGGGAGTGGAAAGGATTGTGGGGGAATTTCTTTAATGCCCTTTATCCTTGACCTTGACGGAACCTTGATGGATACCATTGAGGATTTGGGGAATGCTATAAACCATGCCTTCTCAAAACTCGGATTTTCTCCTTATAGCAATGAGATGGTGAAATCTTTTGTTGGCAATGGTTCTATGAATTTTGTTATGAGAAGTTTGGGAGAGCATGGCCAAGATAAGTTTGAGGAAGTTTTTGAATTGTTTTCCGAATTTTACAAGGAGCATTGCACGGATAGCCCCAAACCCTATCCGGGTGTTTTGGAATTTTTAGAAAAACATTCCGGCAAGTGTGCCGTGCTTACAAATAAACCTGCGGAACAAACACTGAAAATTTTGGGCAAATTTGATTTGGAAAAACATTTCACCAGCATTTTAGGCGGAGATACCGCACTTGGAAGAAAACCTGACCCAAGCGGAGTTCTGAAAATAATTGAGGACTCAAAATGGAATGCAAATGAAACCCTTATGGTTGGAGACGATGTTCCCGATATTGGAGCGGCACGGGCGGCAAGGATAAAAGTTGCGGCAATTCTCGGAGGTTTTGGCAGGGCTAATGAGCTTTTGGAAATGAAACCGGATTATACGTTTGAGAGCTTTGAGGAATTTTCTCGTAGCAAACTTGCCTCTCTTTTCTAAATTCCTCTCAATGCCGTTCCTGCTCATTCTGCTTTTTTGTACGCTTGCGTATTCGCAGGATTTTTTTAATTTTGAACTGGAAAAGCGAGAGCAGGCAGAAGATTCAACGCAAAACGAAAGCGGCGGTTGGTTGATAGAAGACGGTTCAAACGATACTTTGGAATACCGTGCCGTTGATTTGGAATACAATGTCTTGTCTAAAACATTCAACCTCAATAACAAAGCCCAGTTAAAATACCGCACGGCAACACTCAGCGGAGATACCGTTATATACAGCCAGAGCGACAAAACAATAGAGGTTGTAGGCAATCCTGTTTTCAGGGAAACCTCGCAACCTCCACTCGCTTCCTACAAAATGAAATACAATTTGTCCACTAAAGTGGGTGAGATAATTTACGGCACCAGTTATATGGATAACCAGCAGTTCAACGGAATGGTTATAAGAGCCGTGACAATTCAGAGTTCAGATACTTTAAAGGAACAGAGATTTTTAATTGAAAGAGGGGATTTTTCCACCTGCTCAAACCCCGAACACCAGCATTATTCCTTTTACGGCAGACGAATGGTGCTAAAACCAAAGGAGAGCGTAACGGCACGTCCTGTGGTTTTGAATATGGGCGAGGTTCCTGTTGCGGTTTTGCCCATGATGATTTCCCCTATGAAAGGCGGGCGGCGTTCCGGGCTTTTAACACCTAAGTTCGGAGGAGACCAGGCACAGGGTTTTTTTATGAACAATCTGGGTTTTTATTATGCTCCTAATGATTACTTGGATGTACAGCTCTACGCAAATGTTCTGGAAGGCAGCTCTGCGGATTTTACCAAGAGTACCGTGAACGAAGAATTTCGCTATAACCAAAGATACGTGCTGGATGGCTTTGTAAACGCCACGGGTTATTGGAACAACGGAACAATTTGGCAGGATTACGACATACGCTTTAAACATTCGCAAAACATAACACCTGACCGGAGCAAGACCCTGAACGGCGAAGGTTCGTTTGTCTCAAGGCAAAATTTGAGGCAGGAAAACGGCATAGACGAAAAAACCGTTTTAGACCAGCAGGCAAATGCGGAAATGACCTATTACCAAAAAATCGGAGACAATAAAAACATCACCATAAAAACAAGGCAGGAGTATAATTTGCTAACCGGGCTTTTGAGGCGGCAGGTTCCCGATATTCAGTTCAGGGCTTCCGGCCCTATGTTTGAATCGGATATGTCCGGTGAAAACATAGACCCGCCTTTTTGGGAAAAAATAAATTATTCCTACTATAACCATTTCAATCATTTTTTGCAAAGAGCACTCGATACCGTGTATGTAGTTGACACAACGGCTTACTATACAGGCCTTTCGCAAACCCTTTCATTTAATTACACGGGAACTCTCTTTGATGTTTTGAACGTAACGCCATCATTGAACCTTGCCGGGGACCATACTGCACGGGAATTTGTTTCGCCAAAAGACTCCCTAAATAATAACAAAAGCCGTTTCGCCTTTGACCCGTCTAAGGATGAATGGGGGCAGCATTCTTTAAAAGGCAATCTTTCGGTTGACCTGTCAACAAAGCTGTATGGTATCTGGCTTCCGGAGTGGGGCAGGTTTACCGGAGTTCGCCACACTCTTTCTCCGACTGTCGGCGGTACCTATGCACCTGAGCTGGATACCAACTACGCATTTTCCCCGCATCCGCTTTTGGGGCAAAGGGCTTATCAGGAAGAGCTGAAATCTATAAACTTACGTTTGGGCAACGATTTTGACATAAAATTTTTGCTGGCAAGTGCAGACACAGCAAGCGAAGATACGGACACGGATGAGCTTAGCAAGAACCTGCGGGTTCTAACCAGTTCGCATACAACCTCCTACAATTTTGCGGCGGATTCCTTTCATTGGGCACCTATAAGCTCCACCTTTGGATTTCAATTTTTGGAGAATTATATTTTCACCATAAACACCACCCATAACTTTTACCATCTTTTTGAAACTGACCGAAGAAAGGTTCGCTTTCCGCAACTCACAAACTGGAATTACGGATTCAATCGCCGCTTTTCCTTGTACGGCGATTTTAACGCAGGGCTTCCGTCAAAAAGCGGCAAATACGAAAACAAAGCTTGGAACGCCGCTGTTGATTACAGTTTTTCCTTTTCAAGCTCCAGGGTAGGCAAAAACACTTTCAAAGATGATTACAGACATTACGCTATTTTATCCGCTTCCATTTATCCGAGCCGAAAATGGAATTTGCAGTATTCCTCGCAATATTCATTTGAAGAAGGGCAATTCACTTCCCATTCCTTGCAATTTTACAGGGAACTCCACTGCTGGAAAATGGATTTCACATGGCGACCAACTGGCGCCGCTCCGGGCTGGAGCTTTAGCATTTATGTTTTGGACCTGCCCGATGTCAGGTTGAGTGCTGCAAATACTAAGGATAACTATACCTATTAAGGTCCTCTTACTCCCTTAGAAGTCGCATCAGTGTTATGCGGTGAACACCAAATTTTTTTGCGATTTGGGTTTTGGAAATGTTCCGTTCCAACAGCTTTTTAATCTGCATTGTTTTTCTGGTCAATTTGCCCTCTTTTGATTTTGCGCCGCAGGGCCTGCCTACATGGGTGCCTTCCGATTTTACACGGGCAAGGGCTTCTTTTGTTCGCTGTGAAATCAGGGTTCGCTCTATTTCCGCAGAGAGGCCAAAGGCAAAGGCGAGGACTTTTGAATTGATGTCTTTTCCCAGCCGGTAATTATCCTTGACCGTCCAAACCTGCACCTCCTTTTCCATGCAGGCATTGAGTATGGACATAATCATCAGCAGGTTGCGCCCCAGCCTTGACAGTTCCGAGCATATAAGAATATCATCCTTTTGCAAAATTCCCAGCACCTCGCCGAGTTTTCGTTTTTCGGCGGCCTTTGTGCCGGAAATGGTTTCTTCAATCCATTTGTTCACCGTCATTCCGTTTTGTTCGCAAAACCGGGTGATTTCAAAACGCTGATTTTTCACCGTTTGCCTGTCGGTGCTAACACGAATGTATCCGTAAATCATAAAATCCTCCAAATAAAATTTTATGTTATAATAATAAAAATTTGCTGTCCGTTAAAATTTCTACCTTGTCTCTATGCCTAAGTTAGGTATAGGCCATATGCCCTCCCCAAAATCCCTCGCAAACCTGCTCCGCAACTACATTCTGCGAATCGGCAAGGATTGGAACGAAGCAGCAAAAGTTTACGACCGCCAAGTCGCTCTAAGAGAGGACTTTAACCCCGACCTTTTAATAGGAAACACAACGCAACACAAAAGAATTTTGGACTTATACCTGCACTGGCGCGCCGCCGCCGGGCTTGCCCCCGAAAGAGATATGCTTGCCGGCAAAGAAGACGGCGATAGAGACACCCCCCTGCACGAACCGCTCCCCCACGCAGTCTTAATACACAACTCACGCTCCGCATACAACACCGGCTCAATCTTCAGAACCGCAGACTGCTTCGGCTTTTCGGAAATAAACCTCTCCGGCTACACACCCGGCATAGAACACCCCGCCCTGAAAAGCACAGCTAGGGGCTGCGAAACTTGGCTAAAAAGCCGCAGATGGGAAAGCCCGCTTGAGTGCATAAATTTTTACAAAGAGCAAGACTATCAAATAATAGCTTTGGAAATGGGCGGAACAGACATAAGTGCTTTCAAATGGCCCGAAAAGTTCTTGCTCATAGTGGGGAACGAAGAACTCGGCATAGCCAAAGAGCTTTTGGACAAATGCGATAGCATAGTCTCAATCCAAATGAGAGGCAGAAAAGCGAGTTTGAATGTGTCTTGTGCGTTTGCAGTGGCGGCAGCCATTTCTACTTCCCGCACTTGACGCCAGGCTTCGCCGCGTATCATTTTCAGGCCTTTGTTTTGCGTATTGGCGTTTGAGCCACGTTGCAAATGGGCGACCTTTACTTTCTTTGCTGCCTATACTCTGCTGCTTTATCGCTTATTTCTCTTATGGACATATTTTCCATAAGGTTCTCTTGCCATTTTGTGTAGTCAAATGGCTCTCGCTGAATAAGCATGAAAAAACGTGTGGCTAGCTGCAAACCAAGAGCATCTATTAAAATCTTG
>JAISSJ010000043.1 GCA_031273195.1 Candidatus Fibrimonas sp. | reverse complement strand
ATTCTTTTTTAATTTATCTATATAGTATTTTGCCAAATCATTTGAAATACCAAGTTTTTTCGCTATGCCGTAACGGGAAATAGAACCGTTTAACTTGAGTATTTCGATAATTTTTCCTTCAATTTCATTTTTATTTGGCTTGGTAGTTTTGTGGTAGTTTTGTGGTAGCTTTGTGGTAGTTTTTATTTAGCATAAAAGTAACTTTTGTTTTGTCTATGGAAGTTTCAAATAGAACTTTTATTTTTTGCATTTTAAGTTTATAACTACATTAAATTTATTTTTTGAACGCAATGTATTTGTAAAATCCTGTTCAATTTTTTCCGAATTTTCAACTCCGCAAATTTCAAATTTCCTGCCTTTTTGCGATATTCCTAATACAATCCAGCCACCCGAAAAATTGGCAAAAGCAGAAACTGTTTCCCAAATATTTTTGGGAAGTTCGGAATGGGCTTCTTTTACCTCAAAGTCGTCCCATTCTATATCTTGCAGTTTTTGCAATAGTTCGGCTTTGTTCATGGGATAAATATAGAAATTGAGTTTTTTCATACACAGATTGGAGAGTGGGGCCAATCAGCTGATGGAACCATAGAACCTGTTATCGGGCATTTGAAATCGGATGTGTATCTTGGAAACTTTTAACCTCTCCGTTTACAAATGCCGCTACCGTTAATCATTTTCCAATAGAAATAATCTCAAAGTTGAACGGCTTACGCCTAATTCCGCCGCTATTTTGACTTTTGGAATTTTCTGCTTTAATAATTTCCTAATCTGCATATTTTTGCCAGTCAATTTAATTTTCTTTGACTTTGCACCGCGTGGCCTGCCCACGTGAATACCTTCCGCCTTCATACGAGCAAGAGCTTCTTTTGTGCGTTGTGAAATAAGGGTTCGTTCAACTTCTGCACTTAATGCAAAAGAAAAGGCAAGGACTTTAGAACTTATATCATTCCCCAATCTGTATTTATCTTTAATAGTCCATACTTGTACTTCTTTTTCCATGCAAAAATTTAGTATCGACATAATCATCAGTAAATTACGACCTAATCTAGACAATTCTGAACATATTAGAATGTCATTTTTTTTCAAAATCTCCAATAACTTACCTAATTTTCGTTTATCTATTCCTTTTGTACCAGAAATAGTTTCTTCAATCCACTTATTCACTTTAATTCCGCTTTTCTTGCAGAATTTAGTGACTTCGAAACGTTGATTTTCAACCGTTTGCCTGTCAGTGCTGACACGAATGTAACCATAGACCATAAATACCTCCGAGTTAAAGATTTTTATTATAGTAAATGGCTCAAAAAAGGGTCGGGTTTCTTAAAGCAGACCCGAAGGCGAGATATCAGGGTTATACGTTCTATTTTAAGGAGGGGTTTTGTTGGTCTTTGATAAATGGAACTCGTAGTGAGAATGATTTGAAGTTTAGACTATCAACGGCAGGGGTTTATGATGTGGGAGGAATGTCACTACATAGTATTATTGATAACATTGTTTCTCAGAAGTATATTGTTTGCATTGGAAATAGTAAATTAATGAATAAATATACAGAATCTTTTGTGAATTTTACTATAAATTTTCAAATAAACGATGCGAGACAAATTCCTATAATAATCCCATCAAAAGAACAACTAACTAAATTTGAAAAATTATTCGATGTTGCTATGCAAATTAAAAAAGAAGAGTTCTCAAATCATAAACCTGTAAATGAAATAGAAAATCACCTCAACGAAATTCAAAAAAAATTAGATCAAATGGTCGCCGAGCTATATAAAATCGTATAATTCATTGATGAAAGCGTTAAGTTTTTGTTCTATTTCAAAAAGTTCACGTTCTATATCTATTTCACCAGCAGTACCATTAAAAACACTCTGCTTTAATTCTACTGCTTTGTTGAATAATGGTTTACATTGTCGTAATTGTTCTACTGTTGGGATGCGTATCGGAAGTTGCCTAATATCATTTATTTGAATATTGACAGTGCAGTTTATGAATTCTCTATAATAGTTGAACAACAATTCTGAATTTAAAAGAATGACAATATAATAGTCTGGCAACATCGTATCCACGATTGAAGAAAGTGACATTGAACCAACGTCATTTACGGATTTGGTTTTCATCTTGGCTTTTAACAAACGAGCTTGCGGATTTAAAATGTTTGTCCAACAAAACCCCTCCTTAAAATAGAACTGCGGATTTCTAACAACAGGCATACCTTCGCCTTTTTTTCCTGAATTAGCTTTAAGAAACCCGACGTTTTTTTGCGTCCATGCGATGGCAAAAGGAGTATCTAAATACCAACGGTTCCCGTCTTTATCACCCTTGTCATAAGGAACATAATATTTTTTAGTTTTTGGAATACCATTCTGTTTTTCATCTTCTGTCAACTTATCTACATTTGCCATTTCGCTATCATCAATCAAACGATAAATATACCCTTGCCCAAAAATATCGCGCCCGTATTTTTCCTTCAAATCATCGAATAACTTGGCAATTTCAGATTCATTCAAACTTTTCAAAAAATCGGCAGTATTGTTGAATTTTGCCATTTGCGGTATTTGTATCTTATGAGTTGTCATTGCTTCTGCCAATTTCTTTGGTCGGGATTCTAAAATATTTTTTGCCCATTTTGTTGATTTGCGTACAGCAATATATTTACCGTTGTTGGCTGTAGCCAAACCCTGCCCGCCTTCCGTTAAACAACCCAATAAAGCAATATCTCCTGGTTTTAAACTTTTACGATATGCTTCAAGCTCTGCTTTGTTTTTTTCAATATTTTTGCTTGTCGATATCTTATCCCACCATTTATTATACAATTCTTTTACTTTTTCACCGTACAATTCATAGATTTTTAAATTTTCAGATGTTGGTTTAAAAATTACATTATTTTGCGTATTCAAATAAATATTTTGTTCTATGGTATATTGTTGAGGATTGGACAGGTCTTGACTTCCATCAAGGAATTTAATTCGATTATTTTTCGTCTCTATATTTTGAACAGAGGTGATACATGTATCAACCATAGCCGCCTCAAAAGGATTAGCTGTGTCAAAAATATAGTTTATAGTTTTTGATAACAATAAGTCACGCAAATTCCGTTTAGTTTGTGTTGTCCAGAAAGTTTTTGAAGTAATATAAGTTAAACTGCCATTATCAGTTAGTAATTTGCAACCTTTAAAAAAGAAATGAGAATATATATCGTCTGCAAAACCATATTTTTCTTGAAATAGCCCTTTATCTTCATCAGTAACTTCTTTTGTACTAACATAAGGTGGGTTTCCAATCACCACATTAAACCCCACAAAATTCCCGTCCTCATCCATTACTTCGGGAAATTCAAAACTCCACTCAAAAGCATTGGAATAAAAATCTTTTATTTTTTGTTCATACTTGTTCAACAAAATATCTGCTTCTTGTTGTAACTGTTCAAGTTTCTTCTCTCTTATATCATCGTGAAAAAAGGAGGCGTATAGCTTCTTATATTCATTTTCTGCGTGTTCCCATTTTTTATAATCCGCATCGGTACGATTATAGATTTCATTAAAATCTTTTTTAATATTTGCAATTTTTTCACGAGCCCCTTTTTTCACGGTTTTATTATCCGTGTTTTTGTAAAGAAAAACTTGCCTTTCGTATTCTTTTGTAGCATTCTGTAATTTTCGAAGAGAGTCGTAATGTGTAATTTTATTGTCTCCATGTAAATCAAACCTGCTAATCAACGAATTGCCACATTTTATGTTTATATCTATATTCGGCAACGTTTTTAATGTGCCGGAACTATAATAAGTATGCTTCAGCAATTCAATCCATAAACGTAATTGACATATTTCTACTGAATTGGGATTTATATCAACACCAAATAAACAATTCTCTATTATGGTTTGTTTTTCATGAAAAAATGTCTCCTGCACTCTTTGGCTTTCTTCATTTTTTGGATTGTAAGCAAAATAATTTTTCTCGTAATCGGTAATAATCAATTCATCATTTTCAACCGATACAGAATAATCTTTTAATTTCTTTCTGTTTTTATCAATCAAAATACCTAATTCAGATTTTAAATAAATCATCTCGTTCAAAGCAGAAACAAGGAAATGACCGGAACCGACCGAAGGATCGCAAATACGTATGGAATTGAAAATTTTATTCGCTTCTACAATATCTTCTACTTTATTGGGAATATTATTGTGAATATCTTCGATAGTTTGGCAATCCCAACCCTTGCTTTCATTGAATTTTTGGATAACTGCCCACCTAATTGATTCGCGACACATATACATCGTAATGAAGGAAGGAGTAAAAAAAGAACCGTCTTTATAACCATTTATCTTTTCAAAAATAAGGCCCAGTACCGAAGCTGATATCAACGGTTTATTTTCTTCTTGAATATCTTCCGAACCCTCGCTACTGAAATCGTAAGCATCCAAAAATCGTAATAAATATTCCAAATGCGAATTGGGCATACAAAAATGTTTCTTATTACGTAACGATGACTTTGAATACAATACGAATTTTGTAACATCTCCCAACGCTCTAATATCAATAGCTTTTTTTTCAAGCTCTGTCTGTTCAAATAAAGAACTATTGAGGTATGGAACATGAGCGAATTTTGTTTTTAAATTCGATTCACGTTCATCAATTTTACATGCTAAAACCAAAAAAAATAGTTCATTCAAGTCGCCATAATTGTTTAATTTATCAGCAGAAAGAAAAGCATACTCCTTATTCCAATCGTTGTATTTGAGAATTTGTGCTTCAAGCAATTTCAAAAATAAAATGCGATTTATCCACGTAATAACCAACTTGAAAGCCACTTTAAATGCCCTTTCCTCACGATTTTTTCCATATTGCGACTCGTCTAATACGCTGTGATCATAGGGTTCGATTTGATGTATAGCGGTTTCTATAAGCGAACCTGTATTGTCGTTTTTTTTACGAACAATTAATTTTTTGCCGTCTTGTTTTACCTCTTCCAACCCTATGATATGCAGAAGCTCGGCATAAAATTCTTTATTCAGTTGATTGTTGTCATTGGCAAAAGACAACTTGAGCAGATGCACGGGAGACAGAAATTTGTATAAGGCAATCAATTTTTTGTCATCATTTTTACTTGAGTCGCGAAGAATTTTATCGTAGTCACGAATATCAAAATGTACATATTCAAGTTTTTCCAAATGTTTTTCAATAGCTGGTGAAGCAATGTCTTTATAAAATTTTTCAGTACTAACAATTGCAGATTTTTCATCTTCAAATTCAATAAATTGTCTTTCTAATTTGGAGTCGTTTCCAAATGTACTTTCAAAATTTCGTGCGTCAAATACAAACCATTCGTAGATATTTGTAATAATCAAGTAGCGAAGTTCAAAATTCTTTACCGTCTTCCGTTCCCGCAGATAATACAACACCAATTCTTGAAACGATTTTACATTCAAATTCTTGTGATTAGGTGTTTCTGCCTTGTTTGCAGGGCTTTTAGTTTCGATAAGTACGCCAACAGGTGAGGCTGTACTGTTGCCGTTATGAATAACCAAATCGGTTTTGCCTTTTGTGTTTATATAATGCTTGTCTTTGTAATAAACCGCATTTAGAAAATCTTTTATCAAATTTTTATGAAATTCTTCACTTTCTTTTGGATTTATGTGACTCAGTAGGGCGATAAATTCCTTTTTGAAAAGTTCAATTTCTCTGCGTTCAAGCTTTTGTTTCAAAAAAGCGGGATTTAACGATTGTTTGAGAGAAAGTATTTTTCTAACTGTTGGTAGCTGTGTTTCTGAACCCTCTCCTTGCTTTTTATTAAAAGGTATCATATCCGACCTTTCTTTTTAAGATATTTATATCTAGTTAATGCCATATCATTAACCGCCCCAAGTGCCTGCTCTTTTGTCATGCCTTTGGGGATTTTTCCGTTGTTCTCTTTTAATTTTTCCATTACATACAAAGTTTCCCAAGTTCTGTTCTGTTCCGGTGTTAATGGGTTTAGTTTTGAACCAGCCCAAAACCAAAGACCAAAAAAAGTTAAAACTATTATCCAAGCAATAGGAATAAATATCCAGTATTTAGGTGGTGTGTCTAGTGCCATTAAAATACTAATGACACCCAAACCAGTCCACCAAAGGTGTTTACAAAGGAAAAATCTATAGAGTGACCAAAATATGCCGTTTTTCTCCGGCAAAATTTGCTCACCCATATCCTTAAATTCATCGGCAAAAGGGTTTATGCCTTTTTCCGGTTCTTTGCAAACTTCGGCCATTTCCGTTTTTGTTCCCTGCCTTAACCGCTCCAATCGGTTCAATTTATCTAAAATATCTTTGGCTTCCGAACAGGTAATTCCTTTCATTCTGCACCTCCATCTGTTAAAATCTCCGTCAATAATTCTTGAAAATGCTTTTTTATGTTTTCGTGGCTTTCCAACAGGTCCAGTATTTGCAACGCAACCTCCTTTTCCAACTTATCGGCATCTTTCGGATTTTTTGCTTTCATGTCTTCCCAGCTAGGTGAAGACAAAAAACTGAAATGCACCCTGCCTATTTGAAAGCGGAACGAGTTGAAACTAGGGTGTCTCGGCATAGCAAGCTCCTGTTATTGCCTGTGCTTTAAGAATTTTGTTTGTTTTCATAGCCATTTCTCCAAAAAAGAGTGATTTTCTGAGATACCTAAAATATATAAAAATGCATTTTTGTTAAAGTTTCGGGAATATAAGGATATAAACAACCATAGACCTAGGCTTGGTGTCCGAGGTGGAAAGGGCAAAGGCAGAGGGGAAAAGGCTGGGAAGGCCGAGGAAGGTGTAAAGTTCCCACCCGCAACCTCTTCCCTCATATAAATTTTCTCTAACGTGGCTTAACTCGGAATAAGTTTCTCAACACCCAAAAAATGTTATCTTTTTCCTTCCCGCCAATTTAACTTCCTTAACATAAAGCTTTCTGCTCCAGCTTTTTTTGGAAGCACGGTCAAAAATCACAACCCAGCCTTCTTTGCTGCCAACACTGTCCATGTATTTCAAAATTTGCTCCGTCGCATCTTTTGTTGTTTTGCTGCCCTTGTAAAGTTTAAGCTCAATAGGATATTTTTGATCCTGCCACTCAATGCAAATATCCGCCCGGTTTTTGCCCAAAGCCATTTCCCTGCTGATATGACCGCCTCCGTTTAGAACCCTCTGCAAAAAAGCCTGGATAGTCAAATGAGGAACTGCTTCATTGTACCGATAAAATTTGTCCTTATATTTTTTTTCCAATATCTCGCTATTCTCACGCCAAAAAACCTGAAATTCTTTCAGCAAAACTTTTACATCTATTTTTCCAGCCTTTATGTATTTAGGCAAGTCGCTGTCCGGCATTTCGGTTTTGAAATTCTCCTGCAAATTATAATTCAAATATCTCACTATTATTTCCGCATAGATTTTATTTGCCGGTTCAACAACGCCATTGCCTACCTCTCTTATCAAACCCAAATCTCTCGTATAAAGATAATCATCAGAAATTCTATCCACAGCCATGTTATCGCCTAAAATAAGCGGCTCTATAACTTTGCGAACCCGCTCTTCCTTTAAACGCTCCATAAGCGAATCAAAATGCGTTCCTCGTGCCAAAATTATATTTTGAACGGCTTGTTTTGCCATGTCTATAGTTATTGGCTTGGAATAGTCTTTTTGCGTGATTTTTTCCACGCATTCACAAGCAATAGCGTTCACAAGCCAGGGCTGCCCCTGTGTCTGTTCAAAAATATAATCTGTCGCTTGAGGCTCAAAAATCTGCTTTGTCGCTTGCGTATGCTGGGCGTACAATTCAGCTACTTCGCCTTTTGTGAAATTTCTTAGATTAAAACTTTCTGTTACTATGTTAAAAGGGCTTGCACTGCCAAGCGTAGTGGAATCCGGCCTGATTTTGGCTTTGTAGTCTCTGATGTTTCGCATTCCGACCAGGGCAAGCGAATGAACAAATGGAACATCCGGCCTGTTTATGTAGCCGTTTCTCAGTTGCCTTAAAAAAGCGATCAGAGTTCCGTTGCTAAGACAATCGGCTTCGTCAAAAAATATAATTAAAGATTTGTTTAAGTTTTTGCAATATGCAGTGAGCGATGTTCTCAATACATTGCCAATATCGCTGTAATCGGCATTTTCAGCAAAGCCATCCGGCATATCGTAGTCATTAAGGGCAGCTTTTATGCTTTTCACAATCGCCGGAATGCCTATGCTAGGCTCTGTAAACTCTTGCATGCTTTCCAGTGAGCAATACAGAGTGTAATATTTTTTCCCGGCATTTATTTTGCGAGCGAGTTGTTTTAACAGCGTGGTTTTTCCACTCTGCCGGGCGGCGTGGATTACAAAATACTGTGCTTTGGCGATTAAATCATTTAATTCGTTGCCCATGCCTCGCAAAGGGTCTAGCATATAATGTTCGCTCGGATTGCAAGGCCCGGCTGTGTTGAAGTATTTTTGAGGCATTGAGGATAAAGTAGAAAACAACTTCACATCGCCCCCTTCATCCCCCGCACATACTCTCCAACCGGCTTCACGGAATCACAACCGTTTTCCGCAATAATCTTCACTATCGCACTCCCAACAATAACCCCGTCCGCTATTTTGGAAATTTTTGCCGCCTGTTCCGGCGTGTTTATCCCAAAGCCAACCGCTATGGGAACCTTTGCCGTTTCTTTTGCTACATCTATAATGGATTTCAAATCCGTTTTAATTTCAGTACGCATTCCGGTCACACCCAGCGAAGATACCACGTATAAATATCCTTCCGCTGCCGCTGCGATTTTTTTAATCCTGTCTTCCGAGGTGGGTGCAACCAAAGGCACCAAGTCTATGCCGTGCTTGCCGGAAAATTCGTGGACTTCCGCCTGTTCTTCAAAGGGCAAATCCGGGATTATTATTCCATCAATGCCAACCTCTTTGCATTTTGCAAAAAAGGAATCATAGCCGTATTTGAAAACCGGATTTATATATGTGAGAAAAACCAAAGGTATTTGAGATTTTTCCCTGATACGCTTTACCATTTCAAAAATCTTGTTCGTCGTTGTTCCGCTCGCCAAGGCTCGCAAATCTGCCTCCTGAATAACAGGGCCTTCTGCGATGGGGTCGGAAAAGGGAATGCCCAGTTCCACAATATCTGCTCCGGCTAGCTCCATTTCAAAAACCAGTTTTTCCGTTGTTTCTAAATCTGGGTCGCCTGCGGTTAAAAAAGCTATGAAAGCCTTGCCTTTTTTGAATGCACCGGGAATTCTACTCATGCAAATTCACTCCTCTGTATCTGGCTATGGCCGCAACATCCTTATCGCCGCGCCCGGAAAGGCAAATTATAATGCTTTGGGTTTTCGGCAAATCAGGCGCGATTTTCATCGCATAAGAAACAGCGTGAGCGCTTTCTATGGCAGGGATAATCCCTTCCGTGCGGGATAAATATTCAAAAGCCAAAACTGCTTCTTCGTCTGTGACCGGAACATATTCCGCCCTGCCTTCGTCATGCAGATGAGCGTGTTCGGGGCCTATGCCGGGATAATCCAAACCCGCAGAAATTGAATACACAGGCGCAATTTGCCCTTCGCTGTTCTGGCAAAAATAGGACTTCATTCCGTGAAAAATTCCGAGAGTTCCCTTTGCTATTGTGGCGGCGTGTTTTTCCGTGTCAACGCCAAGCCCGGCTGCTTCGCAACCGATTAATCTCACGGATTTGTCTTCCAAAAAATGATAAAATGTTCCCATCGCATTTGAACCGCCGCCTACGCAGGCAATCACGGCAGCGGGCAATTTTCCCTCTTTCTCCAAAATCTGCGCCCTAGCTTCACGGCTAATCACGCTTTGAAAATCTCTTACAATCATCGGGAAGGGGTGAGGCCCCATAACCGAGCCGAGCGCATAATGCGTATCTGCAACTCTGGAAACCCATTCTCGCATTGTTTCGTTCACCGCATCTTTCAAGGTTTGGGTTCCGCTCATAACAACATTCACTTTTGAACCCAGCAATTCCATTCTATACACATTCAGCTTTTGCCGCTCCGTGTCTTCCTTGCCCATGAAAATTTCACAATCCATGCCCAGCAAAGCTGCTGCCGTTGCGCAAGCCACGCCGTGCTGTCCGGCACCGGTTTCCGCAATCACCCTGGTTTTGCCCATTTTCTTTGCCAGCAAAACTTGCCCCAAAACATTGTTTATCTTGTGCGAACCCGTGTGGTTCAAATCCTCCCGTTTCAGATAAACCTTCGCCCCGCCCAAATCTCGGCTCATTTTTTCCGCATAGTAAAGCAGTGAAGGACGCCCAGCGTAATTGTTCAAAAGGTCTGTTAGTTCCGAGTTAAAATCCTTATCGTCTTTGTAATGCAAATACGCTTTTTCGAGATTTTGAATCTCGTTCATCAGGGTTTCGGGAATGTACTGCCCGCCGTGAATGCCGAACCTGCCGTTAGCCATGTATTACACCCCGCAACACTTTTTATATTTCTTTCCCGAACCGCAAGGACACGGGTCGTTACGACCTACGGTTTGTTCATTGCGCACCGGTTCCGGCTTAATCATGCGGCCTTCGGTAAGCTGCCACTTGTCGTTTTTTCGCACAAATTCCGAAATTTCGTGATGCTCCCTGGCAACCCCGCCCTGCTTGTATTTTGCAATAAATTCAACCCGGCCGGTATTTTTCTCTTCGTCCATTTCCCATTGGACAATGTTTAAACCCAGCCATTGTGCGCTTCCGCTCCACTGGCGCGCGCCCTTTTCGTCAAAATCCTTTCGCTGCGATTCTTCAAGGCTATCCCTTAGCCAAAGAATTTCTCCTTTGGCGTAAGCAGAGTAGCGAGAACGCATAAGGGCTTCCGGATTAGCAGCAAAAGCCGTTTTCTTGATTATGGGTTCACAGCACTTGCTGTAGTTTTCTCCGGAACCGCATGGGCAAACTTCATCATTCATAATATTTTCCTCAAAAGCCAAATTTCCTCTATGCCGGATCTATCTCTGCCGGCTCTGTCTATAGCACTCTTTTTAGGCACTATTTTATCTTCAATTTCCAACATTCCATTGAACCTAACTTCAAGCTCTTCCTTTGATATGCTGTATGGCGGGCCTTCTCCGTATTTTTCATCGCCAAGCGGGCAAAAGAAACCTATCAAAAGCCCTTTGTCTCCCAGCATCCTGAGCCACATCTCTATGTATTCATCGCGCCTGCCGGGATGAACGGAATTAAAACCGAAGTAATCGTAAATAATGTCAAATTGATTTTCGCATATTTTTTTTTCGTACAGGTTCAGCAAAAACATATCCGTATTCAGCGCGGTTAAATTGTTGTTGTTCTCGGATAGCTTTTCCAAAGCGTCAAATGCCGATGAGCAAAAATCAACGGCAGCAACATTGTATCCTCGCTTTGCCCAAGCCTCCGCATCCCAGCCTCTGCCCGCAGCAGGAACAAGAACATTTCCCTCTCTAGGGCAAGACGGATGCTCAAAAAATTCAAGCAAGGCGGGGGTCGCTTCACCCAAATCCCATTCATCCATTCCTTCTTCGTATAATATTTCCCAGTATTGCGGAACATTCGGGGTTAAAGCCACATTCGTCATATTGCCGCCTTGCAAGGATTGCTTGCCAGTTGACCGCAGGCCGCCAAAATATCACGACCCCTCGGATTTCTTATGTTTATCTGCACCGATTTTGCTCTAACCAATTCCAAAAATTCATTCACCTCTTGCTCTGAAGGAGCTTGCAATTCAGGATTTTCGTTGCTGTTCAAAACAATTGCATTTACCTTGCAGCGCCGGGGCTTAACAAGCCGTATTAAATTTTCAGCCGCTGTTTTTGTGCATGTTTTGTCCTTAATCAAAATATATTCAAGCGTAACCCATTCCCCGCTGCGTTCCATATAGCTATCTATGGCTTTCAAAAGTTCCGTTAAATCCCACTTTTTGTTCACAGGCATAAGGCTTTCCCTTGTTTCATTGTCTGCCGCAACAAGGCTCACAGCCAAATGGCAGGGGGTGTCTCTATCCAAAAGCTCTGCGATGCCGGGCGCGATGCCGCTGGTGCTAACCGTTAAACGTCCCTTGCCCATAGCGAAAGCCTTTTGGTCGTGCAGGCAAACGCAAGCCCTGTGAACCGCTTCCAGGTTCATCAACGGCTCGCCCATGCCCATAAAAATCACATTGGTAACGGTTCTATTCTGTTCCTCTTTCAAAAAATGTTTATGCACGTTTATTATCTGTTCCAAAATCTCGCCGGCTTCAAGAGAGCGGTTAAACCCCATGCTTCCGGTACGGCAAAATATGCAATTCATCGCGCAGCCGGATTGTGTTGATACGCAAACGGAAGCTCTTGTTTCCGTTGGTATCATAACCGTTTCAACCGGAAAGTCATCTGCCGTTTTGTAAAGCCATTTTACAGTGCCGTCGGAGGATTCCAGTTTTATCTCTTCCCTTAATGACTTTATCCTGAAATTGGTTTTCAGCAGTTCGCAAAGTTCGGCGGGCACATTCAATCCTTCATATGCTTGATTCATCAGCTTGAAAAGCCACACGCGAATTTGCTCCGCCCTATAAGGTTTATGCCCGTTATCAGAAAGAAACAGGCGAAGCTCTTCACGAGAGAGGGATTTTATGTCTTTAAAGTACATTGTTGCGGAATATATAAAAATAAATTACCACACCAAACGACGTGGCAAAATAGGCGAATATCGTTGCAAATGGGCGTTGCCTGCAACGCCCCCAATGCGGTTATCCCAATGGTAGGTTATCATATCCCCGTCCATGTGTAGGGGCAGACCTGCGTGTCTGCCCTTGTGCAACGATATTTTGCCCCTATGCGGCGATATTCGCCATTTTCCCACGATTTTCGCCCATCACCCATTTGCCACGATTTTCGTAAAATATGTGGCGTTTCGTTGCAAATGGGCGTTGCGGGCAACGCCCCTACGGTGGCGGCGGTCATCGCAAACGGGGCAAAAATCGGGCAAAATGGGCAAATTTCGTGGCAAACAGGGCAGACGGCGGGGCGAACAGGGCAGACGGCGTGGCGAAATGGGGCAGACACGCAGGTCTGCCCCTACAATACCCGCCAAAAATGCCCAAAATTCGCAAAAATCCCGCCAAACCCTTGCCAACCCCGCAAATTATTTCTATATTTACCCCTCATATGCCCCAAATGCCGTTTTTGCCTCAAAATCGCCCCTCGCCAGAGCCTCACACGCAGGCTCTAAGGCACGTTACGTTAGGGGGGTCAAAAAACGTCCCCCAACACACGTGCTGCGATTTTAGGGGTATTTCTGCCCAAGAAGGGGGGTATTTTTTCTATAAAGGAAAAATTTCCAAAAATTTTGCCCCCCCCCCCCCCCCCCCTGCAAAAACCGTGCCAGTTTAATAGATTTAGCGAAAAAATCTCATTTTTTCAAAAAAAAATCCATATACGTTACCAGCAGGAGGGTTTTGCACCCCTACGCAACCACCAATCCAGCCTGCGGGAACGCTTTGCACCCCTACGCAACCACCAATCCGGGCTGCGGGAAGGCTTTGCACCCCTACGCAACCACCAATCCGGACTGCGGGAACGCTTTGCACCCCTACGCAACCCCAAATCCAGGCTGCGGGAACACTTTGCACCCCTACGCAACCCCAAATCTGGGCTGCGGGGACACTTTGCACCCCTACGCAACCTCAAATCCAGCCCAATTTCCTCATATTTCAACCCAAAACAAAGGAGAATCACCGATGAAAATCAATCAAATCAGACTAAGCCGCTTGCGTAACGACACGCATTTCCAGTTTCACACCGAGTTTAAGGACTTGGCACAGAAGCACAACCCGCAGGCTTTGAAAATAAAGCCCCAGTACGATGCCTATCTGCCACTCTACGACAAGGTGGACTTGGCCCTCAAAAAAATCAACAAGAGTGCCATCACCGAGAAGATTCAGAATGCGGACAAGGCACGGGACGAGATTTGGCTGGATTTGGTGGAAACCAGCACCGCCGCTCTTAGGCATTTTGACCCGGAAGTGCGGGAGGCGGCAAAGCAGCTCAAAATAGTGCTTGACACCTACGGCAATATAGCCAAAAAGCCCTTGAACGACCAAACATCGGCTACCTACAACTTTGTGCAGGATTTGGAGGGCAAGTATGCCCCTTATGTGGCGAAAGTGGGTCTTGGCCCTTGGCTTGCCGAGCTTAAAGCCCGGAATATTGCTTTTAGCGACCTTATGCGTGAGCGTTTTGACGAGAGCAGTTTGAAGGTTGACATTGTGCTTAGAAAGGCACGGGCTCAGCTTGACGGGGCGTATTATGCGATGGTGGAGCGGATTCATGCCCTTGTGCTTATTGAAGGGGCGGCGGATTATGAGGCTTTCATCAAGAAGCTGAATCCTATTATATCCAAATACGTAACTGCCCTTGCCGCACAGGCGGGCAGGGTGTCTAAGAAAAAGGGCAAGGGAAAAAGCCCGGAAGCGGAGTGAAGGACTTATGAAAAAGGCAACAATAGCATTGCTGTTAATCTGTGGAGCGGTTTTCGCTCAACAAAAAGGTTCTTTTACCGACACAAGGGACAAGAAAACCTACAAAACCGTTAAAATAGGCAAGCAGACTTGGATGGCGGAGAATTTGAATTACGATGCAAAGGGTTCAAAATGTTATGATAATAAACCCGCTAATTGCGAAAAATACGGTTGCCTTTACGATTGGGAAACGGCTCTGAAAGCGTGTCCCTCCGGCTGGCATTTGCCTAGCATGGATGAGTATCAAGTGTTGAATAATACCGTTGGCAGATGGGATGTTGTGGATAAAAAACTTAAATCTTCTAGTGGCTGGAAAGATGATGACAGCGGCACGGATGAGTTCGGGTTTTCGGCCTTGCCGGGCGGCTACGGCAATTCGGATGGCCATTTTCAAGATGTCGGCTACAGCGGCTATTGGTGGAGTGCTAGTGAGTTCACGGACTGTAACTCCGGCGGCTCCTGCAGCGCGCACATATATTACAGCAGTATCAACGCACAATATATCTTCTACGTGTATGACTTGTTGTTTTCTGTCCGTTGCGTGAAAGACTAAAATGCACCACAGTGGTGCGAACCTAGCCAAAGTTGTTTTCCCGTTATTTGGCAAGGGTGAAACTGAACGGGGAGAAGGAGTTCAGAAATGAAAAAGGTTATAGCGTTGCTGGCGTTGTTCAGCGTTGCGGTTTTTGCACAAAACACTTTTACCGACCCCAGAGACGGCAAAAAGTATAAATCCGTTAAAATAGGCGAGCAAACATGGATGGCTCAAAACCTTGACTATCACGGCGAGGATGGTTTTCTTGGTTTATGTTACGATGACCAGCCCAGTAAAAAAATTAAGAAGCCCGAAAATTGCCAAAAGTACGGGCGGTTGTATGATTGGGATGAGGCGATAAAAGCCTGCCCCGAAGGTTGGCATTTGCCAGCTAATAATGATTGGACGAAGTTAATGGATTTTCTTGCTTCAAATAAAAAAGATGTTCATTACGGGAAAGAAAGCGTTCCAGGACTTGCAGGAATTTATGAAAATGCAGGAAAGTATTTAAAGACAAAGAACGGGTGGAATGATCACGATTTCTCCCAAAAAAGTCCAAACGCTCCTAAATGTAAGTGGACAGAATTAGACAATCGTGGACGAAGTGTGGAACATAATGAGTGTGCTACGGATGAGTATGGTTTTTCGGCTTTGTCGAGCGGTGTCGGCCTTCCGGATGGCCGTTTCGGCGATATCGGTATCAACGGCAACTGGTGGAGTGCTAGCAAGGGAATTAACAACAACACCGCCTTCTGGTGGAACATAAGCTACAACCGTGAGAGCATAATGTGGACACTCTTCCCTAAGTCTAGCCTGATTAGTGTGCGTTGTGTCCAGGACTATGACCCGGCAGCGGCAGCAAGGGAGGCGGAAAGGAATATACCTAATGCCGGCGGAGTAAAAGGTGCTGAGTATATTAAAGGAGCAAAACCGTCTGGGGGCATCACAAATCCATTCGGGGTAGACGATGTTGAGCGAAATACCATGCCGCCATTGCCGGTACTTAAGGACTTACAAAAGCATTAGCACTATAGTGGTGCGAACCTTGCCAAAATTGTTTTCCCGTTATTTGGCAAGGGTGAAACTGAACGGGGAGAACATAGGAGGCTTTATGCCATTTTGCTCTAAATGCGGAAACCAGCACCAAGACGAGGCACAATTTTGCCCGAATTGCGGAAACGCTGTAGCCCAAAACTACGGAAATACTACGCAGAGCGAGTATATTCCAACCCAAAGCGGCGGTGCAGCAGCTTATGCAAGCCCTTTCGCAGTTGAAAGGGTTGCAGATGCCCCCACTGCCGAACAAGCGGCTTTTTACCGCAAAACATACCTGACCACCGGATTTTCTTTTCTGGCGTGGATGTTTCTTGTCTTTGTGCTATTTGATACAGGCATAGCATATAAAGTGCTTAGGGCGATGGGAAGCGTGAGCTGGCTGCTGGTTTTGGGTATCTTTTGGGGTGCGTCGTACTTGGGTGAAAAATTGGTTTTCGACGAAACAAAAGAAATGCAGTATTTAGGACTTGGTATTTATATAGTGGCTTACGCATTGATATTTGTTCCGTTAATCAACTTGGTTATACATTATTCCGGCAGTTATTACTATGCTATGGATAACGTTCTGATACCGGCTTTTATCGCAACCGCTACCATTTTTGCCGCCCTGACAGTAACCGTATTTGTAACCCAAACCGACTTTTCATTTTTGAAAAACTTCGTAGTGTTCGGTTCCTTTTTCGCACTTGGGGCGATAGTCATTTTTACCTTAACCGGAGCATCGGTAGGTTCATGGTTTGCAATAGCCATGATAGCTTTGATGTCCGGCACCATTCTTTACCAAACCCATCAGATAAAAGAGAACTTCGACTCCACTCAGCATATCGGGGCAGGAGCAATGCTTTTTGCGAGTTTCATAGTTCTGCTGTGGTATGTGATAAGTCTGCTGAGAAAGGAATAGAAGGAGTAAATTAGCATTAGCACCATAACGGTGCAAACCTAGCCAAAAACGTTTCCCCGTGATTTGGCAAGGGTGAACCAACGGGGAGAACATAGGAGGCTTTATGCCATTTTGCACTAAATGCGGCAATGAAATTGCCGAGAACGCTAAATTTTGCACTAAATGCGGGGGTTCCCAGCAAGGCGGGCAAAATCCAAACCAAAGCGGTAACACTGTTAAAAATGCAGTTGTTGAAAATCTTTCCCTATGGGAATATTTTTTGAAATGTTTTAAAAATTATGCAGAATTCAAGGGTAGAGCAAGGAGAAAAGAATACTGGGGATTTTTTCTTTTTAATTGGGTTATTACTTATGGGTTATTAATTGTAGGAACGTTAATAAGCGTTATTTTTGGCGATGAAGAAGGTACTTTGGGAATTGTCTTATATTCGCTATACTCTCTTGCTGCAATTTTGCCCTCATTGGGAGTTGCTATTCGCCGTTTGCACGATACTGGCAAAAGCGGCTGGAATTTGTTGTGGTGTTTAACCATAATAGGTGCGTTTTATGTGCTTTATCTTTTTTGTTTGGAAGGGGAAGCAAAAGAAAATGTATATGGAGCAAGCCCAAAATGAGATTCTTTTTCAACTATAACAATAGGAGGCTTTATGCCATTTTGCTCTAAATGTGGAAGTCAGCACCAAGACGAGGCACAATTTTGCCCGAATTGCGGAAACACAGTAGCCAAAAACTACGGAAATGCCACGCAAAGCGATTATATTCCAAACCAAAATAGGAATGTAGTGGCTTCTGATAACCAAGTCAAAAAAAGATTTGTTTTTTACGTCTTTGGATATTTATGTTACGTTTTTGCTATAATTGACTTTGTCACTGGAAATTTTTTTGGATACGACATAACTGGCGTTTTTTGGTCGCCGATTCTTGCTTGTGCTATTGGAACATCTGTATTGGTTGCGATTGCGTATAATAAACAGAAGCTGGAGTTTTTGGCAGCATTGCCTGATGGCGAATCAATTATTCGCTCTGGAATGGCTAATTGGAAGAAAATTTCCGGCAAACTTTACTTGACTACACACAGACTTTATTTTAGCGGAATTTATATTTTTAGCGGGCTTTATATTGAACTTAGAGAAAGTCAATTCGCCGAAGAACTAAAAATAGAGATTGAACAAATTAAAGACGTAAGTTTTTATAGCACAACTGGACTTGCAATTACAACTTTGGACGGAGAAAAAATAGAATTCATTGTTTACGGCAGGAAACTTTGGAAAGAAGAAATTGAGAAGATAAAATCCAAGACTCATGAAAAAAGGGGAGGCTAGTTTCGGAAATGAAAATGGCTATAGCGTTGCTTGCGTTGTTCAGCGTTGCCGTTTTTGCTAAGGGCAAAGGCAGAATTTATGCGGAAAGTCAGGAAAGAGAATTTGAATTAATAGATAAGAGAGACGGCAAAACCTACAAAACCGTTAAAATAGGCGGCCAAGTTTGGATGGCGGAGAATTTGAATTACAATGCAAATGGTTCAAAATGTTATGATAATAAACCTGCTAATTGCGAAAAATACGGTCGTCTTTACGACTGGAATACAGCTTTGAAAGTGTGTCCCTCCGGCTGGCATTTGCCAGATGATAATGAATGGACGAAGTTAATGGAATTTCTTGCTTCAAATAAAAAAGATGTTCGTTACGGGAAAGGGAACTTTGAAGGATGGACTTTAGAATACTATGAAAATGCAGGAAAGTATTTAAAGGCAAAGAGCGGGTGGAATGATAACGGCAACGGCACAGACGAGTTCGGCTTTTCGGCCCTGCCGGGCGGCGGCGGCTTTTTTTCGGGTGTCAGTTTCAGCCTTGTCGGCAGCCTCGGCAGCTGGTGGAGTGCTACGGAGGACTATAGCGGCAACGCCTACCGCCGGTATATGTCCGGCGACTACGCAAACTGGGACAACCTCATCAAGTCTAACTTGTTTTCTGTGCGTTGCGTCCAGGACTAAGGCGAAGCCCGCCGCTAGCGTAGCGGTGATTGCAAAATTGCACCAATGGTGGTGCGAACCTAGCCAAAATTGTTTTCCCGTTATTTGGCAAGGATGAATCTCAACGGGGAGAAGGAGTTTTATCATGAACAAGATAAAATTGGCGTTCATCGCCGCAGTCGGGTTTTTGCTTTTCGCTTGCGGAGGCAAAACAGAAGTGGATTTTTCTATAGTTCCCGTCAAGGGTTCTAGCGGGGAATATCAATACATTGATATTGCCCAAAAGGGGAAAATCGTAATCAATCCTCAGTTTAGCGAGGCGTATATTTTCCGGGATGGCTTGGCATTGGTAAAATCAAGCGGCAATGACGGCAAATACGGCTACATAGACAAAAAAGGCAAATATGTAATTGCCCCAACCTACGATTACGCTCAGGATTTTGGCGAAGGCGTAGCGTGGGTGCAAATGGAAGACCAGCCACCCATGCTTATAGATAAAAAAGGCAAAATGCTCCTGCAAATAGACTCTTTAACAAGTGCTTTCCCTTTTAGCAATGGTATGACAGTGGTGAACTTTTATAGTGAAGGAGAGATAAGTGGCATTTATATAAATAAAAAAGGAGAGAAAGCCATAGAAACGGGAGAACCCGGAGACCGATTCAGCGCAGTTATAAATGACGGTCTTTATGCTTTTAAAAGGAGGGGTTCGGAAAAATGGGGCTATAAAAACAAAAATAATGAAATAGTTATAAATGAACAATTTAGTGAAGTTGCCCCATTTTATGAAGGATTAGCGGTTGTCAAGTCCGGCAATAAATACGGAGCCATTAACAAGAAGGGGGATTTTGTAATAAATCCGCAATATGACCTGTTGGCATACGATAGCGACGGCTTGTTTTCCGTAAAGGTCGGCAAAAAATGGGGTTGGATTAATAAGAAAGGCGAGATGGCTATAAATCCGCAATTTGACGATACATTTGAATTTTATGGAAACAAGCTAGCCCCGGTCAAAATGGGCAGCAAATGGGCTTATGTGGACAGGGGCGGGCAAGTAACAATAAATCCGCAATTTGCTCTGGCTCAGCCGTTTAACGGCGATTACGCTATGGTTTTAAGCAATGATGATAATATCGGCTTTATAAACAAAAAGGGCGATTTTGTTGTTCCGCCTTTATATAATGCAACCTATGATGATATTAAAGAATGGAACTATGCAATCGGGCAAAAGAGATTTGGCCTTCCGATATGGTATTATTTTGGAGTTTCTGGCTCTGACGAAGATTTTGAGCCTTATGAGAAATTAAGAGAGAAAGTACAAGCCTACCAAAAAGCAGTAGCAGAAGCAGAGGCTGAAAGGTATAAAGCGGAGCTTGAAAAGAAAATACAGGAAAGAAATGATATATCCGAACAAGAGAGAACGGCAGAACTCGCAAAATTAGCGGATTTGCCGGCGACGGATTATGCTACCCCGCCAAGCGACAAAGTATGCAAACCGAGTTTTGATTGCAAAAAAGCATCTACAACAGCGGAAAAATTGATTTGCTTTGGCGAAACCTGCGAAGTCTTAGCCAGCCTAGACAAAAAAATGGCAGAAGTGTATAAAAAAGCGAAAGCCTATTATACAGGATATGAAAGCGAAGAGTTGCAGAGAGCTCAAAGGAAATTTGTAAAAGACAGAGATTATTGCAGCAATGCAATCTGCGTGGAAAATATGTACAAGTCCAGAATTAGTTTTCTTGAAGAAGAAATGAATTAGCCGGTACCATTGGAGGTTCGTATGAAAAAGATACTTTTACTTATGCTCATCGCATGTGCATATGCTGGCGACATACCAGAAATGGTAATACCTCAGAAAATTCTCAAGTCAATCACAGGCGCTGCTAATAAGGACATCGTTCAACGTCAAATAGAAAACCAATGCAACGGCAGAGAAATAGGCTTGTGCTTAGCTGAGCAAATCACCGACGGCATAGCAACCTGTGATTACAGTATGAAGCATGGAACATTTGATGCTCATCTCATGGGAACCAACGGCAAAGACTTTGTGATACATGGAACGTTCAACAGAAGCAACGGCCGTATCACTTCTGCTAACGGCGAGCTTGGCGGATACATATTCGCTGACATGGAGACATTGTGCTCAAAGTCCGCCGGCTGGGGCCAAGAAACAATCGTGGACAAGCAATGTGTGAGCAAAGCAACCGCTGCAGTGGAAGCTGAAGCGAAGAAAATAGAAAATGGCTGGCGAAACGCAGTGATACCAGAATGGTGCATCAATTTCGAAACGGAGTAAGCAATGCCCAGCTTTTTGCCCGCCATAGCGGTATTGGCTTTGGAAAAAGGAAATAGAGAAAAGGAGTCAGATATGCGAATAGTTTTTTTGATGGCGGTATTTTTTGCCGCATTTCAGCAGGTATTTGCCGCCGGGCAAACCGTAGCCGTGCTGCCGTCCGATGGCGTTCTAAGCCAAGACGAATTGGAATTTCTCACGGACAAGGCACAGGAAATAGCTGTACGGGTTTTGCCCAAGAGCGGCTTTGAGGTCTTTCCGCAAGAGGTTGTAATCAAGCGTTTGGGCGGGGCAGACAGTTATGTGAAAGAATGCAAGGAAATCTCGTGCATTGTGGAGTTGGGCAGAAAGGCAAGCGTGGATTATGTTGCACAATGCCGCTTTGGAAAACTAGGCTCGGATTTGAGGATAACTTTTGAATTGTATAACGTGAAGACTTCCGGTCTTATTGACAAGTTCAGCGAAACAGAAAAAGACCGTAACGGCTTGCTCGCTATTATGGAAAAAAGAATTCCCGATGGCTTTATGAAAATACCGGGTGCCGCTCCCGAAGCAAAAACCGCTCCGCCTCCTGTTACTCCGCCCCCTGTTACTAATGGAAGTAGTGGCGAAATGTTTACAGATTCACGTGATGGCAAGAAATACAGAACAGTTAAAATAGGCAGGCAAACTTGGATGGCGGAGAATTTGAATTACAATGCAAGGGGTTCAAAATGTTATGATAATAAACCTGCTAATTGCGAAAAATACGGTCGCCTTTACGATTGGAACACGGCTATGAAAGCGTGTCCCTCCGGCTGGCGTTTGCCTAGCGGAGACGAGTATGAAGTGTTGGATAATACCGTTGGCGGAGAGAATGTTGCGGGTAAAAAACTTAAATCTTCCGGTGGCTGGAAAGATAATGGCAACGGCACAGATGAATTCGGTTTTTCGGCCCTGCCGGGCGGCGGCAATTCGGGTGGCAAATTCATCGGTGTCGGCAACATCGGCGTCTGGTGGAGTGCCAGCGAGGGCGATAGCGCCTCCGCCTACGGTTGGGACATGCTCCACGACTTCGACGGTACGAACTGGATAGACTACTTCAAGTCCGAGTTTTTTTCTGTCCGGTGTGTCCAGAACTTACCGGGTGCTGCTCCCGTTGGCGGCGAAGTTAGCGGCAAAATGTTTACAGATTCACGTGATGGCAAGAAATACAGAACAGTCAAAATAGGCACTCAGACTTGGATGGCGGAGAATTTGAATTATGATGCAAGGGGTTCAAAATGTTATGAAAATAACTCTGGGAATTGTGCGAGGTATGGCCGTTTGTATGATTGGAATACAGCTATGAAATCTTGCCCTTCCGGCTGGCATTTGCCGAGCCAAGCGGAGTGGAGAGTTCTTGATAAGTTTAAAGGAGAAAGTACTGTGGCTACGGGAACCTACCTAAAAGCAAGGAGCGGTTGGAACCGTAGTGGCAACGGCACAGATGAATACGGTTTTTCGGCCCTGCCGGGCGGCCTCGGCGATTCGGATGGCCGTTTCGAAGATGTTGGCAACTACGGCGTTTGGTGGACTGCCAGTGAGGCCACTTTCGAATACGCCTACAACCAGAGCATGAGCTATCTCAAGAGCTACATGAATAGTAGTTACCCCAGTAAAGCCAACTTGTTTAGTGTTCGTTGCGTCAAGGACTAAAATGCACATGGCACGTTGCAACGTGGCGGTGCATATTGTGAGGCGGTGTGGGCAATGCAAGGGTGCACGTTTGCGGTGAAGTTTGTCAATGAGGCCATTTCTATGAAAAAAATCTTTACTATATTTGTAATAAGAGGTTTTTATGTATGCTGTAAATGCAGTTTATGATGGTTCTCGTTTTCAAACATTAGAGCCTGTTGAAATAGATGGGCGATACGAAGTTGTGATCACTTTCATAAAAAAGATTGACTCCAAAAACGACATGGATTTTTGCGAACAGCTTTCCCGCAATTCTCTTAAAGATGCTTGGTTTCCGGGAGATGAGGATTTATAATGCTCAAAACACCGATTTTACCCGGCAGCGTTTATGACTGCGAGGTTATATTCACCGATGTTTTTGGCAGTAAAACACGTCCCGTTATTATTTTAAGCGGTCCTCATAAATATATGAATATAGGTGGCGGGTTATATTTGATATGCCCAATTACATCTACGGAAATTTTTCCAGACTACCCAAAACTTTTCAATTCGGATTTTGAAAATGGTGGCTTGAGAAAGCCCTCGTCTTATTTGAATATCTTAAAACCCGCCGGAGTTGATTTTAGCCAATTAAAAAATTACAGGGGAACTTTAAAATCATCCAAGTTCGCAGAATTTAAGCATATTCTGGCACAAAAACATGGCCTGAATTCCTATTTTTAATCGCAACGTGACGGTGCCTATTGTGCAATGCAGAGGGGCAAGATTTGGCGAAAAAGGCTTTGGAAATTGTGTCGCCACTGGCTACACAATTGAGTTGGTCGTATCCAACAGCCAATCAATAATATTCAGCAGCTTTATGCCGTTATATGAATTTTCCGGCAAATAATCCATAGTCAGCAAAAATTTCGGGTTGTGGTCTTTCACCGCATCAAGCGAAGCTAACTCCCGTGCAAGCGTTGCTTGTCCCAAGACCGTCTCCGCAACCTGATAATATTCCGTGCCGTTTTTGCCTTCTGCCACAAAATCTATCTCTTTTGCAACTATTTCTTCGCCTGTATTTTTATCCGTCTTTTTAACAGTGTTTATTTTGCCCACATAAACCTTGCGATTGCGGCGCAAAAGCTCAAGATACACGATATTTTCAAGCACACGCCCGGTATCTATCCGCCTGTCCCCAAGCAACAGATAACGAAGACCTGCATCAACTATATAATACTTGTTCAAGGTTTTTAACAGCTTCTTTCCCTTAACATCATACCTGTCTGCCCTATATAGTATATGGCTGTCGCAGAACGCTTTTAAATATGATTCAACCGTGCGCTCATTGATTTTAACGCCGTCTGCGTTCATGGCTTTTGATATATTGTTTGCGGATGCCTCTTTTCCTATGTTGTCTGCCATAAACTTCAATATTCGCTCCAATCTGCCTATATCCCTGATTTTGAGGCTTTCCGCAACATCCTTCAGCAGTATGGTATTGTATATCCCGGCAAGGTATTTTTGAATATCGTCTTTGTTATCAAATTCCAATGATTGAGGAAAAGAACTGTTTTCAATATAGTTTCTGAATTTGCGCTGCAAACTGTCTGCGCCTGTAGCCGATATGTATTCCTTGAAAGACAGCGGCAATATGGATATTTCCACATAACGCCCGGAAAGCATTGTAGCCCATTCGCCGGATTTATTCTTGGAATTGGAGCCGGTCAAGTACAAGTCTATATTTTTCTTAATGAATAACCCATCGGCAGCGCGCTGAAAATCTTCTACATTTTGAATTTCATCCAAAAAGACATAATTTTTCCTGTTCGGCAAAAGACGGGCTTTTACGTAATCATATAGCTTTTTCCAATTCAGCAAATCCGTATAATCCGGATTTTCAAGGTTTATGCTTATTATCTGCTTTTCCGTCACGCCCGTTTCCAGCAATTTTGCTTGCATCATATCAAACAGGGTGGATTTGCCGGAGCGGCGAACTCCGGTTAATATTTTTGTTATATGCTTGTCTTTCAAGGACAAAAGCTGGCTCATGTAAAGCGGACGGTCTATCATAATACGAAAAATAGAAAAAAACAAGGACTTTTCGTAGTGTATTACGAAAAGTTGCTAAAATTACCGAGTTTTCGTAGTTGGTCGCAATAAAACGGTTACCATAAAAGCTAAAAATGAAAATCAAGTTACTATATTAACACCGTGTCTGAATATCGCCAAAATGCGACGAATGGTGAATGGGTAATAGTATCCTCAGAGCGCGCTAAACGCCCCGCAGACTATGCATCCACGACAAAAGTCAGGGCTGTTCCGCCGGAACACAGCTCCGATTGCCCTTTTTGCAAGGGCAATGAGGATAAATGCGACCCGCCGACTTATGAAGCCAAGAGCGGAAATGACTGGAAATTGCGCGTTGTGCCGAACAAGTTTGCTGCGGTGAGCCGCCCAAAGCAGATTCCCGATACCCCCTTGCCAAGGGGGCGTATAGTAGATATGCACCTGTTTGCTCAGGGATACGGTGCAGCGGAAGTTGTTATTGAAAGCCCAAAGCACAATGACAATTTGGCTTTTATGGAAAAATCCGATGTTTACGAAGTGATAAAATCATACAAGGAAAGATTCAATGCCCTATCGGAAGACCCGAATATAGCGATGGTCAATATATTCAAAAATTACGGAGCCACAGCAGGAGCCTCTCTTGAACACCCGCATTCGCAAATAATAGCCACCCACGTTTTGGCTACGCACATAACAGATGAACTCGCCTATGCCCGGCGCGCTTTTAACACTTATGGTTCTTGCATTTTTTGCGACTTGCTCAGAAAGGAAATGGATTCGGGGGATAGAATAATAACAATCAGCAAGCATTTTGTGGCGTTTTGCCCTTTTGCTTCCAGATACCCTTACGAAATGCGCATTTTCCCTTTAAAACATTCCGCCCTGTTCGGCACTATAAGCGAAGAGGAAATGGAAGATTTGTCCGGCATTTTGCAAACGGTTTTGGCAAAAATGCTTGCGCTTCTAAACGACCCCGATTACAATTATTATGTTAGAACCGTTCCGAATTCAGACGGCGATGTGCGCTATTATCATTGGCACATAGCCATAACCCCTCGCTTAACACGGCCAGCCGGTTTTGAACTTGGCACAAGGATATACATAAACACAACGCCGCCGGAGCAGGCGGCAGAGCAGTTGAGAAATCAAAAGTAAACTACCTTATACGGCTTATCTCCACATCGCCGCTGTTTCTCACAGGAGATGCCCCAACACACAAAACGGTGTCTCCAGTATTTATTCCGCTTAAAACTTCCACCTTATCAACAAAACGCGTCCCTATTTCTATGCGGGTAAGCTCGGCTTTGCCACCTTTGTACAAATACACATTGCTGCCCAGCGCATCGCTTCCAATGGCTTCCGGCGGAACGGTTAAGGATTCCCTTGGCGGCAAATCCAGCAAAAATTCAAGCGGCGCGCCCGGAACAAGCTCTTCGGGATACCCGCTTATTATAGCCCTTGCCTGCAAAGTTCTGGTTGAACCGTCTAAAGAACTTTCCAAGGCTTCAATCACCGCTTTGTAGCTAATCGCATTGCGATGGAATTCCACTTCCATATCGGGCTTTAGAGTAGAAGCGTATTTGTCTGCAACGGAAAAGTCCACTTTTAAAGGAAATTTTTGAACTACTTTCACAATTTGGTCACCAACGGAAAGCCTTTCGCCGATGTTCACTCTGCCTAAGCCCAGCTTGCCTTCAAAAGGTGCCCGAATTAAGGCTTTTTGCAAATTCGCCGCAGCTTCCGCAGAATCAGCTTCCGCCATTTGCAAATCCGCTGAGGTCGTTTCCCACTCCTGGCTGGATATTGCCCCCGCATCAAACTGCTGCCTTTTTCTGTTAGCAGTACCTCTGACCAATATCAGCTTTGAATGCGCCCTGGACATTATAGCCCTTAAATTTGCGTCTTCAATTTTTACCAAAGATTGACCCGCCTTTACACTTTGCCCGTCTTTAAAATAAACCGTTTGAATCTTGCCGGCTATTTCCGATTGAATATCCACTTCTTTTGAAGGCTGCAAAATCCCAACCCCACGCACGGAATTGCTCAACAGCTCCGGCTTAGCAATAATCGCTTCTACCGTAACCGTCTGCGCCGCGCTCCGTCCCCCTTTGCCACCCTGCGACTGCTCAGATTTGGAACAAGAAACAAAAAACAATATCGCTATCAAATAAAAAACTCTCAACTCTCAACTCTCCATTCTCAACTCTCAACTAAGCAATCCCTTTATTATCCGCTTCGTTCTTGTTATCCCTGTTGTAACCTGCGTTTTGCCGTTCTATATTGATTTTGTTTTTTTGCATGTAAATATCAAATACCTTTTCCGCATCCATGCCGGCGGTGATAGCCAGTGATAGCCAAAAGTGCAACTGGTCAACGATTTCAACTCTTATGTTCTGCATATCCAGCTTGTCTTTGCTCCACCACTTCCAGAGCAATTCTTCGCCGAGTTCTCTGCTTTCATCAGTTAGAGCTTCCAGATATTTGCGAAGCCATTGGTTGACTTCCGTGTTTGAGCCTAGAGGCTCGCCGCTTTGAGCTTGCTCCCTGAGAGCGGCCATTGTTAGAACCTTGCCGTTTTTGTCCCGTAAATCCTGCTTCAAAAAAACAAAATCATTTAAAGTTTCTTGCAAACGAAAAAGCTCTTCAAGTTTATCAGGCATTATAAATTAGCCTCCAAAATCTGCTGGTACTTGTTTTGGGGGTAAGCTCCCGACAAGCTTTCAAACTCTTGTCCGTTCTTAAAGAACTTGACCGTGGGGATTGAACTGACCTCCAGCTCTACGGCCAGTTGCGAAACATCATCTATATTTACCTTAGCCACGACCGCCTTGTCTTTGTACAAGTCGCTTAATTTATCTATTACCGGGCCTAAAGCCTTGCAAGGGCCGCACCACGGTGCCCAAAAGTCTATCAATACCGGTTGGCTGGATTGAATTGCTTTTTTGAAAGAATCTTCCGTTAAATGGATAGCTGGCATATTATACTCCTTTTTTGTAAAAGGTAAAATAGAAAATTTTGGAAAAAGGTATATTTTTTCTTTTTGTATTTTTTCAGAAACAGCGATTTTGTGCGAAAAGAGGCTTTTTTAGCTGAAAATATTTTTTTACCGGAAACAATGAATAAATACGTTTACTATAGTAGCCGCTGATTAAGTCTGGTTTTAGAATGCGGCGTTCCCCCCGTTAGCCCTCCGGGCGGAAAAAACGGGGGGACAACCTGCGAAATTGTTAAAGTTTCGCAGGTTAAG
>JAISSJ010000021.1 GCA_031273195.1 Candidatus Fibrimonas sp. | reverse complement strand
GATTTGATGCGTGAGCGTTTTGACGAGACTGCCGGCAGGACGGACATAGTGCTTAAAGAGGCACGGGCGGAGGTTGACCAGTCTTATTTTTCCATTCGGGAGAAAATCAACGCTCTTGTAATTGTGGAAGGCGTTGCGAGCTACGAGAATTTTATCAGAACGCTCAACGCTGTGATAGCGAAATACACTTCCTTGACCAAGCCGAGAGGCGGCAAGGGCGGGGAGCAGACTGCTCCGCAAAATGAAACAACGGAGGCACAATGAAATTCACTTTTAACCTTAACAATAGGAGACATCTCATGAACAAGAACAAACTCAAGTTCATTTCAATTGCAATCATAACCGCTGGCATCAGCCTATGCTTTGCCCAAACAGTCACACCGCACTTCACCGAGCGGAGCAAGAAAATTGTTCTGCCCAAAGATGCGTTGGTCAACCCCAATATCCGAGACGGCATGATTACCGTGTCATACGGAGGGAATGGCCTCGCTTACGTGAACACCGAAGGCAAATATGTCTTTGGAACGGATTTTCCCGTGTCCATAGGAAATGCCTTCGTCAACAGCGGGCTTTTTTCCGGCGGTGCGGTCACGGTGTGGCGAAAGAAAAAGCCGGACGATTTTGGCGTGTCCCCGTCAATTCTCTACCCCAACGGCAAATACAAAGACCTTCCAAACGATATTTCGTTCCTTTCGCAGTTTGAAGACGGCGTTGCGATTGCCCAGAAAGGCGATAATGTGATAATGGGCGTTAAGCAAATTTTCATGGACAAAAACGGCAAGGAAATCTACCCCAAGCTCACAAGCACGCAAAAAGGCTCTATTGGCGATACGAAAATATATCCTTTGAGAGAAAAGCACAGGGTTTATTACAATGCAGACCTCAAAAAATACGGGTATGCGGATGATAAAGGCAATATCGCTATAAAGCCTCAGTATGAAAAGGCGTTGAGTTTCAGCGAAGGTTTGGCAGCCGTTCAGATTTTGGACGGGCAAAAGGCTAAATGGGGTTTCATAGACACCAAAGGCAAAATGGTTGTTCCTGCGACCTATATCCTGCAACCGGGCAAGTTCAGCGAGGGCTTGGCGGCGGTGCGGATTGGCGAGGCGGACTACGATTTTGAGATGGCTTATATAGACAAAACCGGAAAGCGTGTTATTGATAATGTGAAATGGTTTTTGAACGAATTTAGCGGCGGCTTTGCTTGGGTAAAAAAAGAGGTCTGCGGCAAATTGGTAGTCATAGACAAGGAGTTCAAAGAAGTGAGCACTATATTAGCCGAGAATGCTTGCAACTTTAAAATGCAATACGAGGGTTCAAACGACTGGGGTTTTGATTTTCCTAACGGCCAGATTGCAGCCATTGATGGTTCTGCTCTCGGCGAAGGGGATATTTACACGCCGAACGGCAGCAGAATTTTGAGGGCGGTAGATCCGGAAGGCAACCATATAATACTTTCAAAACAAACCGAAGGCGAGTTGTATTTCGCCAAGGTTTATTTTAAAAACGAGCCGCATTTGGGTGCAAAGGATGTTGACGTTCCTCTTTTTATGAATGCAAAAGGCGAGATTATTTATTACTTCCAGCAAGGCAATGAAGGCTACGAAGGCCCCAAACCAACGGCGGTGAAATAATGTTTAACGGTAAACAGCACAGAAATTATTTGCATAACGCAATAATCACGCAAGGTTTTTTGTTTTTGGAACCGTGCGTGCTTAACCCCACAAAAACAATGGAGGTTCATTATGAACAGACTCGCTAAACTCACGGCAGGCATCGTGCTTGCTATATCATTCACCCTAACCGCTTGCGGAGGAGGCTCAAGCCCTGAAGAAGTCGCCGAGAAATACATGAAGGCGGCTCTCAACTCGGATTACGGAGCGATGAAAAAACTTTCCTCTGAAAAGAACAGAGGAAGCGTAGAAAAAGATGAGGAGTCTTTCAAATCCAAAGGAATTCCGCCGGAGAAAAAGGAATTCTTTGACAAAATGAAAGCACTGACCCCCAAAGCCGCAGAACCGGCCAAAATAAGCGAAGACGGAAATTCCACCACCGTCAAAGTTTCTCTTTTGGACAAGGACGGCAAAAAGGGCGAAAGTTCGTTTGACATTAAAGTAAAGCTTGTAAAGGAAAACGATGCTTGGAAAGTAGATGGGACGGCCAAGTAAGATTTTGGCGGCAGGGCTTGCCCTGCTGTCTGTGTGTCTTTTTTTCGCACAGAAATCAAAACCGGAAACAGGCGAAGAACAACTAGAGACCCTCACCGCAGAAGAGCATGCTCTTTTGCGTGAGGGCGATTTTGTGTTCAGGCTTGGCTACGGAATGGTCAGCTTTTTTTTGGAATCGCAAACCGGAGCAAGCGGCGTTTCCCACATCGGTGTGCTTGTAAAGGGTTCTTCGGATTTTGATGTGATACATTCGATTTCCGGCAGCATGGCGGAACAGGACGGCGTTCAGAAAGTTTCCTTGAATGATTTTCTGTTTGAGGCAAAGCCTCACAGTTTTGTAGCCATTCGCTTAAAGAACTCAAACGGGGAACTGATTGCAAAAGAGGCTCGCCGCTTGTTAGCAAAGCGTGTTCCTTTTGACATGTCATTTGACATCAAAGACACAAGCAAGCTTTTCTGCTCGGAGATGGTGAATTTCATTTTGCAGAAAACACACAGCGTGGAAGTTTTTAGCCAAGAAGCGACGGTGTTTTCCTTTGCCGGATTTTTTGATGCGTCCAAGTTTGAGGTTTTGGTGGATAGGAGGGAGTTTTTTTCTATATTAAACCCTATGTCAACAGAAGAAAGGAGTCGGCGTGACCCCCTCACCTTTTGAACTGCAAAAACGCAGTATCCTTAACGAAATTCGTTCTGCAAAAAAAGACATCTTGGACTTGACAATTTCATCTCCCATGCAAGCAGGAATAATATTTGACATCGCAGACGACTTGCGCTATTTAGCAGAAAACCCCCAGTGGCAATTCAACGCTCCCGATGCCTGCGGGCAAATCTATGCCAGAAAAGCGATAGCCGAATACAGCGAAATAACAACTGACCTGGAAAATATTTTCATAACCTCAAGTTCTTCGGAATCTTATTCTGTGCTTTTCCAAATTTTCTGCAAAAAAGGCGATTGTATTCTAACGCCAGCCCCTGGATACCCGCTGATAGATACTCTAGCAGAACTTGCCGGGTTGAACACGCATCCCTATTTTTTAAAACCTTATTTTGGCAATGAACCGCACTGGGAAATAGATCTGGATTCTTTGGATTCCATTCCGCCGAACACAAAAATTCTTTTGCTAATATCCCCCCACAACCCCACAGGTCATATTCCTAGCAAAAAAGAATTTGAACACATATTGCAATTTTGCAAAAAAAACAAATTAGCATTGATAATAGACAAAGTATTTTGCGCATATAATTTAAAAAACAACTCTCAACTCTCAACTCTCAACTCTCAACTAAACAACGATTTTCCAATTTTCCTCCTAGACGGCCTCAGCAAATCCGCCGGTCTCCCGCACATAAAGGTAGGCTGGATAAACGCCATTGTTCCCGAAAACCAAAAACGGCATATTTACGATTCCCTGGAATACATTTTGGATTCGCAATTAAACTGCTCATATCTAAGCCAAGCCTTATGTGCAAGGGTTTTGCCCAGGGCCGGGGATTTTCAAAAAAAACTTATTGAGAGGTTAAAGGCAAATCAAATTCTGCTCTGCGATTATTTTTCAAAAATGGGAGCTAAAATAATTCCTTCCGAGGGTGGCTGGTATCAGAGTTTTTATTTTCCAAACGCAGACGATGAGGAACTTTGCTTGAATCTTTTGAGGGAAAAGCTGGTTCTTGCGCATCCGGGATTTTTGTTTGATTTTGAGGATGGGTGGCTGGTGGGGAGTTTGATTTTTTCTATTTTTCCACATCATAATGACATCAAATCCTACTACTGAAGAGCCTTTTGGCTTAACAGAAACGCTTCGCAAGCAGTTGCTTGCATACTCCACGTATAGTGAAATAGGGAAAATAACCTCGCAAGCGCAGAGCATTGAAGAGGTGTTCAAAAGGCTATGCCTTGGATTTAGAGATTTGGCGGGTTATAACAGAGTTATGGTTCTGGGCATAGACTCGGAGAACTTTTGCCTTGCTCCTTTGCAGAGCATTGGTTTTGACGAAGACAAACTGAAGGATTTTCGCGCTGAGATAAATTTTACGGCCGGTGAATATGCCGATGCCATTTTCTGTAACAAACACATTCTGGCAGATCCGGTTCCCGATGCCGACTCCTTCTCAATGCTTGGGTGCAAGGCTTATATTGTTTTCCCTTTGCTCAAAAGGGTGATTGACGAATGCTGGAAAACCAAAAATTGCCAGAGAACGGATTGCTCATGTTACAATTCGGAGAACCTGTATTGCTGGACCGATTTAAACGCAGGGCTTGCCTTGAATGCCGCCTCGGAAGACGACAGGCGGCGCGCGTGTGTAAAATGCGACCAATTCAAATGCGAAGGCTTGCTTTGGCTGGATTTAACCGACCGCGATGCGATAACCGGCGAAGACGTTGCAATGATTTATTCCGCAGTTGCACAAGCCGGACTAATAGTGGAATCTTTCAGGGCTTACGAATCTTTAATGAAAGTAAATGAAAAGTTAAGCTCAACATATGATGAACTGCGAAAAGCGCATTCCATGCTGAAAGCGGATTTGCAGCAGGCGAGCATGATTCAGCAGCAGCTTTTGCCGACAAATTTTCCAAAAGGATTTTTAGACGTATTTGCGGAGTATAAGGCTAATCTGGAGGTTGGCGGAGATTATTACGATTGCTTTGAGCTTGGCAACGGCACGATTGGCCTTGTTATAGCCGATGTGTCCGGGCACGGAACGGCGGCAGCCATGCTAATGAGCATGTTCAAAATAATGCTGAAATCAGCCTCGCCTTTGAACGGTATAAGCCCGGCTTTAACACTGAAGAACATAAACAGGACTCTGGTAACCGAAGTGGACAGCGGAAAATTCATAACCGTTTTTTATGCGATATGGCAAAAAAACACAAGGGAGCTGATATACACAAATGCCGGACACAATCCCATGCCGCTTATGAATAAAAAAACCGGTGAAATAGAATTGCTAAAATCATCGGGGCTTTTTATAGGCGTTATGCCGGACATAACGGTGAAAGATAAAACCCTGAAACTGGATGGCGAATATCGCTTAAACCTCTATACGGACGGAATAAACGAAGCGATGAATCCTGCGAAAGAGCAATTCGGGCACAAGCGCATTTATGAGCTTATGCAAAGTACTGCGAATAAAAGCTGCAAGGAATTTGTGCAAACCCTTTTGAAAAATATTGATGATTTTTGCGAGGGAAAAGAGCTGGTGGATGACGTCACGATTTTAGCGTGTGATTTGTAAAGTCAAAATGCTATCTATCTTTGTCACCCTGTAATACCCAATTGAATCCAAGCTGTCTATGCGATAGCCCAAATCCAATGCCTCTTCGTAGCACTCCTTTGCTCCGGTCAAGTTGTCTGCTGTGAACAGGGCTTCGCACTTGGCATAATGGCTGTAAGTTTCCTCTTTGGTGCTTTTATGGTAATACCAAATGCCGCCTATAACCGCAGCTAAAACAAGCAGGAAAATTATATCGCCTTTGCCCATGAACTTGGACTTGGGTTCGCCTTCGCCATCTTCCTTTTTTAAAAAACTTATGAGCATAGTTCCCTCCGCATTTCTTTGTAATCCGCTAAGTATGTCTTTGCCTTCTCCGCAACGGCTTCGGGGGTGTAGCCAAATTCTTTTTCCAAAACAGCAGCAGGGGCGGATTTCCCAAATTCTACGAGACCCCAGGAACGGCCTAAAGGACCAACCACAGGCTCAAACACGGAAGGCAAACCGCTGGAAACAGCAAAGGCCGGAGACCAGCGGGGAATTATAGCCTCACGTTCTTTTTGCGGCAAATCCATGAAAAGCCTTGGACTCATAACGCTAACCACACGCACGGAAATTCCCTCTTTGCGTAAAATTTCCGCAGCTTGGCAGCACAGGAAAACATCGGAGCCGTTGGCGGCGAATGTGAGGTTTGGGCTTTCCGCATTTTGCACTATATAACCGGCGGCATTTGCTTTTGAGTACGGATTTTCCAAAGGCGGCATTATCTGCCTTGATAGGATAAGGGAGGTTGGGCTATCGCCGTTTGCCATAGCTATTTCCCATGCGAGGGTGGTTTCGTTTGCATCTGCGGGGCGAAGAACCAGCATTGCCGGCTTTCCGTTTGGCAGGGTTAAATTTTCAAGCAGGCGGAGCTGTGCTTCTTGCTCAACAGGCTCGTGGGTGGGGCCATCTTCGCCAACTCTGAAGCTGTCATGGGTGAACAAAAATTTCACAGGCAAGGCCATTAGCGATGCAAGCCTTAAAATGGGCTTCATATAGTCGCTGAACACAAAGAATGTAGCGCAGGCAGCCGTAAATTCTCCATGCAAAACAATGCCGCAGGCAGCGGCTCCCATTGTAAGCTCGGCTACTCCCGCTTGCAAAAACGCGCCGCTGAAATCTCCCGGTTTCAATATGCCGGTTTTGTTCAGGAACGCTTGGGTGTTATCGCTGTTTGAAAGGTCTGCCGAGGAGCAAACCATGTTTTTTTGGTTTTCCGCAAGCCATGCCAAAATCGCGCCGGAGTTCACCCTTGTTGCAACGCCTTGTTTTTGCGGAACAACGGAGAGGTCTAAGACGGGTGCTTTGTTGTTTTGCCAATTCTCCAACTCTTGCGCCAAAGCGGGATAGGTTTGCTTCCAGGTTTCAAATCTGTTCTGCCATGAATCGGATTCCTTTTGCAGTTCCTCCAGGCGCAGGTTAAAGGCTTCTTCTACATCGGGCCAAATTACAAAGGGGTCTTCGTGGTTTCCGCCAAGGCTTGCGATGGTTTGGGCGGTGGAAGCTCCTGCTGCGTCTATAGGCTGCCCGTGGGTGGAAACCTGATTTTCAAAGGCGTTGTTTTGGGCATCTTTAATGCCTTTTCCCATGGTGGTGGTGCCTATTATGATTACCGGTTTTTCGGTTTCCGAATAAGCATCGGCAAAGGCTTTGCGGAGTTCAACCGCACTGTGGCCGTCAACGCTGTAAACACGCCAGCCCCATGACTCATACTGGGCGGCAACGCTGTGGCTCATCACTTCGTCTGTTGGGCTTGAAAGCTGAATTCCGTTTGAATCAAAGTAAAATATCAGATTGGAAAGCTTTAAATGCCCCGCCATGCGTCCAACTCCGTAGGCAACTTCTTCCTGAACGGTGCCGTCTGATAAGAGGCAGATGGTTTTATGCTCAAATAATTTTCCAAAGCGGTTTACCAAAATTCGCTCTGCAATGGCGGAGCCTAAGGCTATGGCATGTCCCAGCCCTAGAGGGCCGGAGGTGTTCTCCACGCCTAGCTGCACGTCCAAATCCGGGTGCCCAGGGGTGTGGCTGCCCAGTTGCCTGAAGTCTTTTAGGTCTTCTATGGTTAATTTTTTTATGAAACAAAGTGCGGAATAGAACACGGCGGACATGTGTCCGGGGTCCATAAAGAACCTGTCTCTTGCCCGCCAGTTGGGGTCTTTGGGGTTGAATTTTAAAAATTCTTTGAATAAAACGGAAAAGAACTCCGTTGCGCCCATTGCGCCGCCCGGATGCCCGGATTTAGCTTTTTGTACCATAGCCGCAGACAAAATTCTGGCATTGTCGGCAGCCCGGTTGATTATCGCATTGTGCAAAACAAACCTCACAAAAGAGGCGTAAAATATAGTAA
>JAISSJ010000163.1 GCA_031273195.1 Candidatus Fibrimonas sp. | reverse complement strand
TTGTAAATTTCATCTGATATAACGAATAGCCTGTATTTTTTCGCTATCTCAATTATCTTTTTCAAACTTTCCAGCGGATATACCATGCCTGTGGGGTTGTCCGGGTTAATTATTAAAATGCCGGCGATGTTGGGATTGTACTTAACCTTGTTTTCCAATTCCTCCAGGTCCGGGTACCAGTGGTTGGCGGGGTCAAGCCTGTAGGTTATGGGTTCGGTGTTTGCGTGGGCGGCTTCTGCGGAGCTATGTGTGCTGTATGCGGGAGAAGGCCCAATCACTCTGCTCGTCATGTCTAAAAGCTGATAGGTTGTGGAAATGGCATCTCCCAATCCGTTGAAAAATAAAATATCTTCGGCTGCGATTTGCGCGCCGCCCAAGGCATTGGTTTTTTTGCACAAAAATTCCCTCGTTGCCAAATTGCCTTTTGAGGGGCAGTAACCGTAAGAACTGTTCTGCTGAACCAAGCCAGCCATAATGTCTTTTATCCAAACCGGAACTTGGCATTTTTTCTCTATGGGGTCGCCTATGTTTTCCCAATGGATAGTAAGCCCCAGAGCTTTAAGCTGGTTCGCCTTTTTCACTATTTCGCGAATTTCATACTTAAACTCCTTTGAACCTTCCGATAAAAGCTTTTTGCGCATAGCGGGAATGTAGAAATTTATATATTTCCACTAGATTAATGAAACACCTAGTTGATTCCCTTTTTAAGAGCTATGCCGAGTTGAAAGGCTCAATTCCTGTTGAACTCGGCTATTTGCCCAGCAGAAACGAGGTTGTGGAACTTATTGACAAGCTCCGCAATTTGCTGTTTCCGGGTTATTTTGGCAGCAGCCTCACAAGCGAGCTTTTGGAAGAAGCCGGGCATTTGTTGAACAAACAGTTGCTCCGATTGCTCAATAAAGAACCCGCAAGGCTAACAAAGGAATTTTTGGCAAAGCTCCCAAAAATAAGGGCAAGCCTTGCCACAGATGTAGAAGCCGCATATATCGGCGACCCTGCTGCAACAGGCAAGGAAGAGATAATAATCTCTTATCCGGGATTTTATGCAATCTCGGTTTACAGGCTGGCGCATGAGCTTTATCTTCTTGGTATTCCAATGCTACCCCGCATAATGACGGAACACGCTCATTCCATAACGGGCATAGATATTCACCCCGGCGCAAAAATCGGCAATTATTTTTTCATAGACCACGGAACCGGCATAGTTATAGGCGAAACCACGGTTATAGGCGAATATGTCAAGATTTACCAGGGAGTAACGCTCGGAGCGCTTTCAACAAGGGGCGGGCAAACATTAAGGGGGCAAAAACGCCACCCTACGGTAGAGGACAATGTAACGATATATTCCGGTGCTTCTGTTTTTGGCGGCAACACGATTATAGGCAAATATTCCGTACTGGGCAGCAATGTATTTGTAACCGACTCCGTTCCGCTCGGCTCAAGATTGAGCATAAACGATGCTCCCCGGAAAAAACAAAAAGCTTTGGAGAACGATGTCTGGTATTTTGAAATCTGAAGGTTTTTTGAACTCGTTTCGCAAAAGCCCTTTTTTAGGCATAGCCCGCGGCTTGCCGCCCGAACAGGCGGTTGCTTGCGCAGAGTGCTGTGTGAACTCCAAACTCAAATTTATAGAAGTTCCGCTAAACACCTCAAACGCCGCCGCCGCTCTTAAAAATCTGAGCGAAGAAGGTGCAAAAAGGGAATTGTTCGTTGGCGCAGGAACAATAATAACCGTGCAGGATTTGCAAACGGCCCTTGACTGCGGAGCCAAATTCATAGTGACCCCCGGCACAAATCCAGATGTAGTTCAAAAATGCGTTGAGAAAAAAATCCCTTGCATACCGGGTGCATTAACCCCAACGGAAATTATGCGGGCTTATATGCTGGGGGCAACGGCTGTAAAAATTTTTCCGGTTTCCATGCTAGGCGGCCCCAACTACATAAAAGAACTGCGAGGCCCGTTTAAAAACATCCCGCTGCTCGCATGTGGCGGAGTCCGAACCGAAAACGTCAAAGATTTTTTCAAAGCCGGCACTGACTTCATCTCTTTCGGTGCAAGCGTATTTTCAATTCCAGATATGGAAAGCGGAAACTGGCAAAAGATTAATCACTTAATCTCGTCAATCTGCTCCTGTGTTTCCACCGAATAAACCTTTATATTGCGGTTGATGCCGCGCATCAGGCCCATCAGAACTTTGCCGGCTCCAACCTCAATTCCTCTCTCAACGCCGAGAGAAATTGCCGTTTCCATTCCCTGTTGCCAGCGAACCGGCGATATGAGTTGTTTTGTCAAAAGCTCCGGCAAATCCGAGCCTTTGCTCACGGCTTGCGAAGTCACATTTGCAATCAAAGGAACTTTCAAATCGCTGAACTTAGTTTTTTCTATTGCCTCTTTTAGGCCCGGCAGGGCGTATTCCATCAAGGGGCTGTGAAACGCACCGGAAACAGGAAGCGGAACAACCTTTTTCGCTCCCTTTGCGGCGGCTGTTTCTCCCGCCTTTGCAACGCCTTCCTTTGAACCGCTAATAACAATCTGCCCAGGTGAATTGAAGTTCGCCGCAACCACAACACCTGCACTCTGCGCTTCTGCGAGGGCGGCATTTAAATCCTCTTCCGAAAGCCCAAGCACCGCAGACATCGCACCCGGTTTTAGCACACCGGCCTTAGCCATAAGCTCTCCGCGAACCCGTACCAGGCGAAGGCCGTCTTCAAATGAAAAACCGCCCGCTGCATATATCGCAGAATACTCGCCGAGCGAATGCCCGGCCACGTAGTCAAAGGGAATGCCTTTGCTTTTCAAAAGTTCCATTGCCATGCACGAGCAAACATAAAGAGCCGGTTGGGTATTGTCCGTGCTTTTAAGTGTTTCTTCCGGCCCTTCTTGCATTATTTTGGAAAGTTCATAGCCCAGAACCTCATCTGCTTTTTTCAAAATCTGTTTTGCAGGTTCAAAAGTTTCGGACAAAATTTTGCCCATTCCAACATACTGGGCACCCTGCCCCGGAAATAAAAG
>JAISSJ010000141.1 GCA_031273195.1 Candidatus Fibrimonas sp. | reverse complement strand
CGTGTGCTTTCTCCGCCGATGTCCAAAATGTCTGCGCCTTCGCTTAACAATTTTAAGCCGTGTTCAAAGGCTTTTTTCGGCTCGCTATGCTCGCCGCCGTCAAAAAAGCTGTCCGGAGTGCAGTTTATTATGCCCATTATTTGCGGAAGGGTCATTGGGGGAATTTAGAAAAATGGCGCTATTTGCTTTACTAAAATCTTTTCCAATTTTTCTGCATCTATCAAATCTTGCTTGCGACCGCTGGCTTTTTTATTCTTAATTAAATCTTGTATGGAAATAGTCGGTATTTTTAAATCTTCTATTTCTATTGTTCTTGCATTTGCATTTGCTTCTTCAAAATTTAAGCCGGCGATTTTTGTTATTATATCTATTCTAATCGGCTCAATTCCTATTTGAAAAATAGTCCCCTCGTGCTCAAAATCGTCTGTGGATATATCTTGCATTGGCGCACCGAATTTTGCAAGTGCCTTCACTACTGATTCAGCATTTTCTTTGCTTGCCAATATCCACAAATCTATATCCTTTGTCATTCTTACATAGCCGTGAAATATAACGGCTATTCCGCCAACTAAAAGAAATTGGACTTTTTCTTCAAGAAATATTCTTATCATGTCCTTATAATCTTGTTTTAACGGAGATTCAGTACTCTGCATGCGTTTTCCTTGCTACATTTCTGTTGAGAGGTTTGTCAAAATCGGATTTGCCTTGGCCAAACCAACATACCACAGATACCAATTTCCAAAATTCATTCCAGCGATGCTCCGGAGTTCCATCTATAAAACCGGCATCACTCTCTATATCTTCTTGGGAACCCATTTGGATTTTCTTTATTGTGATTTCTCTCATATTTCCACGCTTCCCTTAAAAACTTAAACTGGCATTGTCTTAAATATACAAATTTACTAAATTAACAATCTAAACCGGAGAATATTCAGTTGAAAATTGAGGAAAAATTAATTGCGAAAATAAAGGAACACGCACTTTTTGCCGTGCTTCTAGACCCCGATTCTTCGGAAAGCGATGCTTTTTTGGAAACGGGAAAAATGGCTTTTGAAAGCGGCGCCGATTTGATTTTGGTGGGCGGTTCGCTAATAGGAAATGCAAATTTGCCTAAGAAAATAGCAGAATTGAAAAAGTCAATGGATATTCCGATAATTCTGTTCCCCGGCGGAGCTTCGCAGGTGGTGCCGGGATTTGATGCAATGCTTTTTACATCCCTTGTAAGCGGCAGAAATCCGCAGTATTTGATAGAGGAACAGCTTCGTGGCGGATTAATGGTAAAGGCTCTTGGCATAGAGGCTTTTCCAACTGCCTATATGCTTATAAACAGCGGCCCAGCCACAACTGTGGAATACATCTCAAACACAAGGCCCATTCCCGCAGACAAACCAAAACTAACGATGGCACACGCAATAGCCGCAGAGCTTATGGGTATGCGCTGGACATACTTGGAAGCGGGCAGCGGCGCAGAAAACCCGGTTCCTCTGGAACACATAATTTTAACCCGAAAAGCCACCAGCCTGAACATAATCGCAGGGGGCGGCATAACTACCCCGCAAGATGCAACCAAAAGAGTTAAAGCCGGAGCAAATGTGATTGTAACCGGCACAATCTGGGAAAAAAATTTAGACTTGAATTTGATGAAAGAGTTTGCCGGAGCGGTGCATCTTGGCTGAATTAAAATGCGTCTCTTTGTCCGTTGGCTATAAAAGGCCTGTGGTGGAGAATTTGTCGTTTGAAATGTCGGGTGGGGAGTTGGTTTGCCTGATTGGGCCTAATGGCAGCGGCAAAAGCACTTTTTTGAAAACCATTGCAGGTTTGCTCAAACCGCTTGCGGGCAAGGTTTTTGTTTTTGAAAAAGACAGTTCTAAAATCAGTGCGAATGAGCTTGCGAAATCAATAGCTTTTGTGCCGGCCGGTTTTCCGGCGGAAACCAATATTAGGGTTTTTGACTTTGTTGCCCTTGGCAGAAGCCCGCATACAAACGCATTCGGAAAACTTGAGAAAAAGGATTTGGAGATAACGAACTTTGCCTTGGAGCAAACGGAAACCGCAAATTTCGCAAGGTTCAGGGTGAACAGCCTTAGCGATGGCGAAAAGCAAAGAGTAGCCTTGGCACGAGCCTTGGCACAGGATACCAAAATCCTGCTCCTGGACGAGCCAACCGCCTTTTTGGACTATTCGCATCGCATAAAATTATTTGAATTTTTGAAAAAAGCGGCAAAGGAAAAAGGCATAGCCGTGATGGTGAGCACCCATGAACTGGATTTTGCAAAGAGCTATTCGGATAGGGTTTTGCAGTTTGGAGAGGTTTAAAAACCCCACCTCACCCCTTGACAACCCGGCAAAATATTTATTCACTCGGCCAGAGCCTCGTTCACCCCTGCGGGGCCAGCCTTTACAGGCACGGAAATTTTTTCTATATTTACCTTTCAAATGCCCCTTTTGACAAACATAACGCTCCCCTTTAGACCCTGCTACGCAGAGTCTCACCTGCTCACACAGGCTCCTGTGGGGGTATCATGACAATACACGAGGAATACATTACCCGCATAGAAACTCTTTCCGGAATGCCTATGAAAGAGTTGAAATCGCTTAAACCAAGAGAGCTTTGGAAAAGGCTTCACGGCGATTCCCCTATCAAGGTAGAATCTTTTTTCCCGTCTATTGGCAGTGGCGGTTCGGTTTTGCATTCCGTTTCCGTGCTGAACCAAAACGAGTTAAATTTAGCTATAGATTCTCTAGGGAATTCAATTTGAAATTTCTATATTTATCCTTATGAAACAGAGGATATACATAGACACTTCTATCGTGGGCGGCTTTTTCGACAAGGAGTTTGCAGAGCCGACTAAGGCTTTATTTGCCAAATTAGAACGCCAAGAGACAATTTTCGTTATATCTGATTTATTAATTGACGAATTGGAAAACGCACCGGAAAATGTGAGAACTCTGATTGATAATTATTCTCAGG
>JAISSJ010000132.1 GCA_031273195.1 Candidatus Fibrimonas sp. | reverse complement strand
CTCTGCTCAATTAAAGAAAAAATATCATTTACTACGGGAATATATGTTTCTTTATACATTTCCAGTAAATTAGCCATATTCTGCATTTCTCCGGGTGTAAAAACATCGCTGAAATTATCCTGTACTTCAAGATATTCGTTAAAGCACTCAAGGAATTTTTCGATTTGTCCCCTTTCTACTTGCAAAAGATAATGTATAAGATTTATATCGCTGATGTACAGCATATTGAATATACCGGCATCAATAGATACATTGTAATCGTATATGTCGTTCATAATACTTACATTCTGTATTGTTCTGACCGACGAAGTTCCAAGCGATATAAGTCTGTTATAGCCTGTAAGCCCTACAATCAGCGTGAAAAGCACTACGATGAAAAATGATATCAACAGCCTTGTTTTTATCCTGAACTTCCGCAGCATCATTTCCTCCGTTGCAAACTTATTTTTTCGTAGGTGGCGTATATTCCATTCTTTATCTTCAAGATATACAAGTTCGGGCGGGGGTTGTTGTTTTCGTCAAATTGTATGCGGCCTGTTATCATATCCAGTTCGTTTGACTTGATGGCGGAAACAATATCATCGCTTTTCGTGTTTCCCGCCTTTTTAATCGCTTCTGCCAAGATGTAAACGCTTGTGTAAGCGGTTGCGGAACCTGTGAGGGGCATTTGCGAAAAGAAGCTGAAATAATTTCTGACAAATTGAGCCACAATTTCATCCTTGTCATCAAAAGAAAAGGATGCCGGATAATAAACTTTTTCCATCGCTTCCGGTTGATATACATAAGCCAAAAGCCCGTCCCATGCGTCCGACCCCAATATATACGTATTGTGAAGGCCGGTTTCATAAGCGGCATTGACCAGATTCGCAGCGGGAATAAATTTTTCGGGGCAATAGAAAAGGTCGGGAGGTTCGGCGGCATATTTGCCCAAAATAGACGCAAAATTGTCTCCGGGCGAATAAAGCTCGGTTGCTATAATTTGCCCGCCGTTTGCGGTAAACGATTCGGCAAACGGTTCAGTGATTTGCCCGTAACTGTTTTTTCCCGTATTTTTCAAGATAACAGCCGTCCGTGCGTTAATGGAATTATACGCAAAATGCGCCATCACTTCAGCCTGATAATCATCTATAAAAATAGCTCTAAAGACGTTTGGGCGGCCTATTGTTACATCGGGGTTTGAAGCGGTAGGTGAAATGATAGGCATGCCGTCTTTTTCCGCCGCCCGTGCAAGTGCCATAGTCACGCTGGAGTAGCTTGAGCCGATAATCGCAACCACCCCCCTTTCTTTCAAGGCGTTATACTGCTGCACTACATACTCTTCATCTCCCCTGTCGTTCAATACAATGACATCCAGTATCTTTCCCAAAATGCCGCCCGATTTATTTATCTCCTCTTTGGCAAGCTGCAAACCGTTAAGCGCGCGCAGGCCCTCATCCGAGCCCTCGCCTGTGAGAGGAAGAAGCACACCTATGGTGATGTATTCCTGTTGTTCCGCTTTTTTGGTGCAGCCGAATGTGAAAACAAACAGCAACAGGAAACAGGTTAATAGGGGGAGCTTTCTAAACATGCAACATCCTCTCTGCTAAAAAATCTTCCGCAGCATTCAGAAACACCTCTACTATTTTTGGGTCAAAATGCGTGCCGCTGTCTTTTTTTATAATCTCCACCGCCTGCTCATGGGTAAACGGTTTTTTGTATGGGCGTTCCGACACCAGCGCATCATATACGTCCGCAATTGCCATAATCCTCCCTTCAAGAGGAATTCCCTCACCGCTCAACCCTCGTGGATAGCCTGTGCCGTCCCATTTTTCGTGATGATAGCCCGCAAACTTTTTGGCGTGTCGCAGAAAACCATCGTCTTTTGTTCTGTTGATGATTTCGTCAATAATCCTCTCGCCACTAGCGCAGTGCTGTTTGATTATGGCGAATTCCTCTTCGGTAAGTTTTTCCGGCTTGTTCAGTATCAAATCGCTGATATTGATCTTGCCTACATCGTGCAACTGAGCGGACGGTAACAGAAGGGTCATATCCCAGTTCAAAATCTCGTTGGAATAGGTTCCGGTGCGGAGGAGTTCTTTTACCAGTATTTCCAAATATGCTTGAGTCCGCTCAATATGCCCGCCGGTCCCCTTATCGCGGTTTTCAACCACATCTGCTATAACGCTTATGGTTGCGTTGTGCATGTCGCGTACGGCCTGCTGGCTTTCTTTTATCAGCCTGTCTGTCTCAATGTGCGTTTCTATTCGTTTTATCAGCACGGGAGCGGAAAAAGGCTTGTTGATAAAATCAAGAGCGCCCATCTCAAAGCCTTGTATCTCCGATTCCGCATCGTGCTTTGCCGTAAGAAAAATAACGGGGATAGGCTTTAGCTTTTCGTCGGCTTTAAGGTTTGACATCGCCTGAAAGCCGTCCATTTCTGGCATATCCAAATCCAGCAGAATCAGGTCGGGGGTTATTTTCTCCAGCAGTTTGAACATCTTTGCGGCAGACGGCAGGGCCAAAGTCTTGTATGCACCCTCCAGAGCGGTTTTCGCCGCCATCAGGTTGGTATCGCTGTCGTCAACGATAAATACGGTTTTCGTCATAAAAACTACTTCCGCTGCAAATATAGAAAATTTTTCCGTGCCAATCAAAACATTGCCGGGGTTGCCTTGTTTTTGCTAAAGTTTCCCGCATTTTCTGCCGATAATATAAATGAAAGGAGTATTTATATGACCATTTGCGGTTATAGCGGGCGCATATTTGGTTATGTTAAAATTGCGCAGCCTGAAACAAAAGAGCAACAGAAAAAAACCGACTCTGTTGCGCAGAATGGCCTTTCGGCATTCCTAAAACAACATAACGAGGCAAAGAAAGCTACGACCTTGGAATGCATAACAAACAAAATGAGGTTTGGAAAAAGGCTTACTCGCGATGAGATGGAATTTCTAAAGATTCACAATCCGGATTTGTATTCAAGAGCGGTTAAAATAGAAAAGGAGCGCGAAGAGCATCGCCGTGCGCTGAGGAATTGCAAAACCAAAGAGGAAGCGAGAAATCTTAATATAGTAACAGCCTTTAATAAAAAGGATGTTGAACTAAAGCTGGCATTGTTTGATGAATTTACCGAATTTGTGAAGTCCAGCGAATTTGACGAACTCCCAAGCGAACGTGAACTTGACGATGAGAATGAGAGCGAGAATGAGAACCAAAATAAACTCAGGTTCAAAAAAAATAATTCTATAAAAAATGCCTATCTGCGCTTTCCTCAAAAGGCTGACGCAAGTGATGAAAGTGCGCCTGCTCCTCAGGCTGAGGCTACACCTTGAACTTATCCATAGCTGTCCTCAACTGACTACCCTGTTTCTGCCCATCTCTTTAGCCTTGTAAAGATTATTATCCGCCAGCTTCATTAAAGCGTCCGGGTTTTCCCCCGACTGTGGCTTAACGCAAGCAACGCCTATGCTAACGGTTATTTTTGTTTCGCCATCTTTATCCAAGAGCGGAACTTTCATTTCACTGACCTCTGATCTGATTTTTTCCGCAACCAAAAATGCTCCCTGATAATCGGTATTCGGGAGCAAAATTCCAAACTCCTCTCCGCCCATGCGAAATGCGGCATCACTGGAACGCATAATGTTTTCTTTTAAAATTCCAGCAATGGAAACGAGCAGTTTATCTCCCTGCAAATGTCCGTAAGTATCGTTATAATTTTTGAATTTATCCGCATCTATCATCAAAAAGCTCAGATTTTCCCCTTGCCTTGCCGCTCTTGCAAATTCCTTTTCTATGCACTCCGAAAAATGCCTGCGGTTGTAAAGTTTGGTCAAATGATCGGTTATGCTCAAATACTCTACCTTTTCCTTTTCTTCCAGCAATTTATCCTTGTTGAAAATTCTGAGTGCCTCATAAGCGACTATAAGCGTTATTTGCGCAAAATAAATACAGACATAGCGAGTAAATTCCTCCAAGCTATGCACCTCAAATTCAATCTCCATTGCAACCATAGAGGCCAGAAAAACCGCGCAAAAAATCAGCCCGATTTTGAGATGCATGATAAAGATAACTATAAGCGGAATTAAAAACGCCCATATACTTCCATACAGAACGGACACATAAAGCATACTGTAAAAAAGCAACAC
>JAISSJ010000119.1 GCA_031273195.1 Candidatus Fibrimonas sp. | reverse complement strand
GACGCTTTTTTCATCACCGCTTTGAGCATGAATTTAAAATAACAATAATGAAATTTGCTCGGCAAAAATTGCGGAAACCTTAGATGCGTTAAATCGTGTATGGTGACTATGAGTTTTCCGCGATAAAAAATCGGAATGTTCAAGTGCGGAATATGCAGAACATCAATCTTTTCCTTGCGAAGTTTTTTGTAAGGGAAAAACAACTGCTCCTTTATGCTGTAATTTTTGCATGGGAAATTTGAACTGTCTAAAATAACGCTGTAACTTATGTATTCCATTATGTTCTTAATATAAGTCCCAATACCGCTTTTAGTCATCATCCGAGCGTCTATGGCTGCTTTCATATCTTTTCCGCTACGGTCAATGGATTTTTGCCGAAAGTATTTCTGGTTCTTATGTTAAGAAAGGTGCAGAGCTTTACCGCTTTTGAAAGGATATAAAAAAACAATCTAAAATTATTAAAGCAAGCCCTGTAAGAATCCCGTTTTATCACCCTGAAACCCGAATCAAAAAGCAAATCTCCAACCCTGTTTTGAGTTGTTGCATATGAATGGGAATAATCGCAATCAAAAAAATCTATTCCGTAATCACGTGCACAGGGGTAAAAAAGCAAAAGTTTTCCATTCGGCTTTAACAAGGCGTTTATGCCATTCAATACTTCCAATACTTCCTTGTAGTCCCTGAAATGCTCTAAAACATGGCTCATTACAATCAGGTCAAAGCTGCCTTTTTCCAAACGCTGCGGAAAGGGCGGAACAAAACATTTTATGGCGTTTATGCCTTTTTTCTTGGCCTCCTTAAACAAGACATTGCTCGCTTCAATTCCCGTGTATTCCATCATCGGAATTTCATTTTTAAGTTTTTCGTAAAAAAATCCCTTGCCAATGCCTATTTCCAAAATTTTCACCGGAGAATACCCCGCTGCAATCACGGCTAATTTCTCAAAAGTCTTTTCAACCAAGAGACTCCCAAGACTATTCCTTTCACGGCTTAAAAAACTATCGTAAAACATTGCGACCTTCTTTATAGGCAAAGAAAATCATCGCAAAAAGCAAAACAACTCCTGCAGCCAAGAACCACAGCGAAATTCTGACGCTATCGGATATATAACTGAGTTCCACAACGGATTTTCCCTGCGGAACATCAACGGCCATGAACGTGCTGAAGGCCCTTTGGATTTCTGTTTTTTCTCCGTTTACTTTTGCCTTCCAATATTTGTGGTAATTTTCGGAAATGAATAATTTTCCGGCGGCGGAATTTTCCACTTCAAAAATTATGTTGTCCGGTTTTGCTTGGGTGGTTTTAACACTACCCTGCCCTGAATTCTTCACGCCATCTGCACCTTCTAGCAATAAAACATTTCTGTAATCAAAATTATTGTCCTTTAATTTTTTAATAATTTCTTCGCCGGAATTTTCGCTTTCCCAACTGTAATATATTTTTGCCCTGCCCAAATCCCCTGAATTCGGTTCCAGCCCTGTGCCACGCTCGGTATCGTAGATTATGTAGCCCACATTCATTAAGTCCAGCATTGCGGGATTTTGCAGTTGCTCTCTGAAAATACGGTATGTCGCTATTTCGTTGTCGTGAAAGCCAAGCGCGTTTCTCAGTCCGTAAGATGCCAGATTGTTCCCACTAATCGCAGGGTTTCTGGTTAAGGAGAATATTCTAGGGCGTTCACGCTCATTTGGGCTACTCTGTTTAATAGCCTGAATTATCTTGTGGTTTGGGTTGTAGTAAGCTGCTCTTGGAACCGTTTGAATATACGGGAAATTCACCACCGCTAAGTCTATAGCCGCAACTGCCGCTAAAATCATGGCTTTTTGCATTATGCTGATATTTGCGTTGAAAACAAAAAATGCCGCACCGAAAACAGCAGTGCATATTACAAAAGAGGTGATGGAAAAAGAAACCAATTCGCCGGCTTTCACAAAATCCACAGGCTTAAAATAATCTCCACTGACGGAATTTAAAAAGAAACTCGCTAGGATTATGAAGGGGAGAGACCAAAGAATTATTTGCAAAATTGCTTTCTTTGGGTATGGGGTATGGGGTATGGGGTATTTTTGGCTTTTTATGAAATATGCACCGAATAGGAGTATGAATATCGCTGCTGGTGCTCCGTTTAGGCTTTCCCATGCGTAGCGGAAAAATAGAGTGGCTACTAATAGGATTCCGTATAAGACTGCTCCCTGTTTTATGATTTTTTTGTTCTCTTCAAAATTTTTAAGAACGGGAGCTGCTAAAAATAAGAAGGCTAGTGGGAGCCAGAAAATAGCCATGCTAGGGGCACGGAAATTTTTTACGCCGGGAATAAAATTAAACCATAGGCTAAACAAAAACGAATGCAAACCAACAGCATATGAGAGAGCTACAACACAACCTGCGAACCAAAACAATGCTTGCTTTCTGTTGCTGGGCAGCAAGCAACCGCAAAGGGCTAAGAAAGTCAAAAGAGTTCCTGCTCCGTCTGCGTTCAGCTTGAATGGATTTTGCCCCCAGTAACTGTTTTTTTCATCTACATTTGTTCCCAAAAAACCCGGCAAAATCATGGCGGCAAGTTCCTCGCCGTGCAAGCTCCAACTGGCGGAATGCTCAATGGTTGTTTTCTCTGCGGTTCCTCTGACGGATTCCGTTGTTGTATATAGATAAGGCGGAATTATTTGAAAAGCGGAAATCGCAAGGCCAATGGCTAGAGCCAGGGCTGCAAGCCCTAAGCGAAAGCACCTGATTTTTGCGGAGAGCGGGTTGGAAAAAATCTCAAATAAAGTGTATAGCCCGGCACCCCATAAAAAGAAATAGGTAAGTTGCAAATGCGGGGAAAGCACCATCCAAACAATGGAGAGCGAAAAGTAAATTGCGTGTTTTATAGAGCCTTCTCGCAGCAACCTGATTAGGGCATACATAGCGAAAGGGGCTGCGGCAAAGGCCATCATTTTGCCATCGTGCCCGCCAAACACGTATGAGAAATATTGGGGGCTGCAAGCATATAAAAAACCGAGCAATGCCGCCCATTGCCACTTGTCCGTTAAATACTTTGCCAAGATGTAGGCTGCAATAAAGGCACACCAAATTGTCAATATAAATTTAAAACCCGTAGCCCTGTCAGGGTCTAGTATAAAGTAAACTAGGGTGAGCGGGTGATAAACATCTGCAAATAAAGCGTCCATAGTTGGAATGCCGCCAAGTCTTGACCCATCCCATTCCGGTAAAATTAAATTGTTTGCCCTTACATACCGGGTGCCTACGCCGTTTAACTGGTCGCTATTATACATTAATTTTGAGTTGTCAAAAACAAAATCGTTAAATAACAACAAGAGCAGCACTAAGAACGCAAGTGCCGCCAAAAGAAGCGTATTATTTTTTCTCAAAAGGCTGTTAATCCTCCTCAATTAAAAATTTGCGTTTACGCACGATGACAAAGGCTACTGCAACAGAAACTATAACCGTAGCGGCAATAACAATGTAGGTAGCTAACCTGTTCATAAAAACTCCTAAGTTTGATGTTCAGAGGGAATATACAAAAATTCCGGTTGTCAAATCCTCTTTAATACATCTCTCAAATTGTTTCGGGCTTCGGAATGCTTGGGGTTTATTCGCAAGGTGGCTGCCCAATCCTCTGCGGCTTTGACGATTTCATTTTTGTGGTAATACGCATTGCCTCTACAGAAATATGCCTCCGCAAGATTCGGGTTTAGGCGTATCGCTTGGGTGAGGTCAGAGATGGCTTGGTCGTAGTCTTTTTTGTCGAGATACACATTGCCCCTGTTGAAGTAGGCATACGCAAAATCCGGCTTGAAGAGTATGTATTTGCTATAGTCGGAGATGGCTCGGTCGTGGTCTTCTTTATAGAAATACGCCGTACCCCTGTTGTAGTAGGCATCCATGTAATTGGAGTCCAGCCGTATGGCTTCGGTGTAGTCCGCTATGGCTTGGTCGTAGTTCCCTTTTCTGCGTTCCGCAAGCCCCTTGTTGTAATATGATTTCGCACGGTTCGGGTCTAATCGTATGGCTTCGGTGTAGTCTGCTATGGCTTTGTCGCTTTCTCCTTTGTCGTCGTAGGCATTGCCCCTGTTGCCGTAGGCTTGCACGAAGGCCGGGTTTAGGCGTATCGCTTGGGTGTAAGCGGCTATGGCTTTGTCGTAATCCCTTTCACCGTAATATTCATTGCCTATGTCGTTATAAATCTCGGAGCTATCTGCGACAGCTTCGCCGGGTGGTTCGGGCGTTTGCGTTTGTGTCTGCGTGGGGGCAGAGGCACAGGATATTAGGGCGGCAACGCATAATATGGCTGTAGCTATCACCTTTTTCATTTTACTCCTCCTTGCGGTTTGTCGTTTATGCAACGAACTTAAGACATACCGAATTGGTACAATTTAGTATTATTGTCGCCGTAGTATATGTTTCCGCTGGTATGGTGCACCTCTACATTGCACACGTTGCACAATACGCACCGCCACGTTGCAAACGCAGGGCAAAAGTGGTAACTTTCGCTCTCTTGTACCTTGACATTGCTTAAAAAAAAATATATATTTACCCGTATGAGTCCTTTGCATAAACCTATGGCATGGCTAACTGGCGAACTTTGCAAAAAACGGCTTAGAGAGTATTTAACATTGAAAGGAGGCTCAAAATGAACGAGGAAAAAAGAAAGCGGCTTGAAGCGGCTGGTTGGAAAGTCGGCGAGATAGACGAATTTCTTGGGCTTACGCCCGAAGAATCGGCTATCGTGGATATGAAGTTCAACCTTGCTAAAGCTCTCCACGAAAAACGCAAGAGGCTCCGCATTTCTCAAAGCACTTTTGCTCGGCGTATAAAGACTACGCAGCCAAAGATTGCCCTTGCGGAAAAGAGAGCTGATTCCGTATCTATAGACTTTTTTGTTAGGTCGCTTTTGGCTGTCGGTGCTAGCAAAAAAGAAATCGCTATTGCGATGGCAAGGTGAGTGTTTATTAACGACCCCTGCATTGTGTGGCGACCCCATCATTGGTATGCGGCGGCTTTTGCGGTTAGCTCCTTGCGGGTTTATTCTTAAAAGGCAACCTTTTTTTGAGCGAAAGCTTTTGGATGTCGAGGTTTTAGTCGCTTTAACTGTTCGCTTGTCAATTCCGGGCAATCCGAAATATCCGTGTCTTTGAATAGCTTTATTTCCGCTATTCGTTTAAGCGTAAGCTCTTGCGATGTGCTCATAATACGCCTCCTCTTCCTTTAAAGTTGCTTTCCTTGCGGAAAATATTCTTGTCCTTTCTTCCCGTTCCGTATAACA
>JAISSJ010000041.1 GCA_031273195.1 Candidatus Fibrimonas sp. | reverse complement strand
CGCCATATTGTTCATCTCCTTTTAAATCTCATAATTTTTCTCCAACACCGCAATCCTCCGGTATTTCCCAAAATCTCCGGGCAGCTTCCCGTCAATTTGAATGCCGTTCCTGTTCAATAGCGGAACATCCTTTTTATGTTCTCCAAATCCGGTAAATACGCCTTTTCTGATATTGGCAAAACCGAACTCGGCGGAAATATCAAAATCCTCCGGGTAGCTGAATTCCTCGCTTTGCAGAGGCAACGAATCTCCCGTTTTATACACCGCCGCAACCGGGCTGTGTCGCAGCACGGCGTGAATATCAGGGTGATAATAAAAGCTGTCAAAAAGCCCAACCGCAAGCTCCGAAGAACCATCGCTCAAAAGAACGCCGTCTCCGTGATGCTTTTTTGCCGCCTCAACAACTCCGCAAGCGGCGGTAGAATGGCTCACCCTGTCAATCAGAATTAATCCGCCAAGTGTTTTATGCAAACGGAATTCGTCAATCACAGCCGGTTCGGTCATCACAATTTCACAGCGGACAATTTCATTTTTTCCAGCGGAGTTCACCGGAATGAATTCCCCCGTGTTAATATCAACCTTGTGCCGAATTCCGGTGACTATGGCGGGCAACAGCTTTGTGCCGATTTTGACCCAGTACTCCTTGCCCGGAACGAGTTTTTGCTCGTCCATCCACAACAGCGATGCTTCAAATTCCTTGACGGTTTTCAGTTCCGCTTTTTGCGAAAGCACACAACCTCTGGAAACATCAACTTCACGGTCGAGTTGAATTGTTATCGGTTGCCCTGCGGTTGCGGAGTCCACGTGCTTGTCAGCAACATGAATGGATTTCACTATTGCCGTTTCACCCGAAGGCAGGGCGGTAAGCGTATCATTCACCGAGACCGTTCCCGCTTCAATCTGCCCTTGAAAACCACGAAAGGTATGGTCTGGGCGGCAAACCCGTTGGACCGGCATATAGAAACCAGCCTCCGGCTGTTCATCGTCAGCGGCCACCGTTTCCAAATGCGAAAGCAAAACATCGCCTCCATACCAAGGCATGTTTTCACTGCGCTTGGTTATGTTATCGCCTTCGGTAGCAGACACAGGGATAATAACCGTATTGGCAAGTTTCAACTCATTTATCAGTTTTTCAATGTCTCGTGAAATAGCCTCAAACCGTTCTTGGCTATATCCCGCCAAATCCATCTTGTTTACCGCAAATGCAAAATAACGAATGCCTACCAGAGCGCAGATTCTGGCGTGGCGGCGGGTTTGCGGCAGAACTCCTCGTGTGGCATCAACCAAAATCACCGCCAAATCCGCAAAAGAAGCACCTACCGCCATATTGCGTGTGTATTCCTCATGCCCCGGAGTGTCGGCAACAATGAAACTGCGTTTTTCGGTTGTAAAATAACGGTATGCAACGTCAATGGTGATGCCCTGCTCCCGCTCGGCCATCAAGCCGTCCAAAAGGAGGGAGTAGTCAATTTTCCCGCCACGTGAACCAACTTGGCTATCCAAAATCAACGCTCGTTTCTGGTCGGTGTAAAGCAGTTTTGAGTCGTATAAGATATGCCCTATCAAAGTGGATTTGCCATCGTCAACGCTTCCGCAGGTGATGAATTTCAAAAGACCGTGTTCCGTGTTGCTCATTAGAAATACCCCTCCCGCTTGCGGCGTTCCATGCTGCCGGCAGCCTCGTTATCTATAACTCTGCTCGTGCGTTCGCTGGTAATGGAAGCCAGCGTTTCCGCAATTACTTTATCCAAAGTATCCGCCTCCGATAGCTCCCCGCCGGTGAGGGGGTAGCAGCCCAAAGTGCGGAAACGCACCTTTTTCATTTGCGGCTTCTCACCCGGCAGAAAACGCATACGCTCGTCATCCACCATGATGATATTGCCGTCCCGTTCTACCACCGGTCGCTCCGCCGCAAAATATAGCGGCACAATGGGAATGTTCTCCCGCTTTATATACTGCCAAATATCCTTTTCCGTCCAGTTGGAAATGGGGAAAACCCGAATGCTCTCGCCTTTGTCGATTTTGGTGTTGTAGAGCTTCCACATTTCCGGCCTTTGGTTTTTCGGGTCCCAAGCGTGTTGCTCATTGCGAAAAGAGAAAACCCGCTCCTTGGCACGGGACTTTTCCTCGTCCCTCCTTCCACCGCCGAATGCCGCCGTGAATCCGTATTTTGTAAGAGCATCTTTGAGTGCTTGTGTTTTCATAATGTCGGTATAAGCCGCGCCATTGTCAAAGGGATTTATCCCTCGTGCGATGGCTTCCTCGTTGCGATGAACCAGCATGGTTATGCCTAGCTCCCGTGCCCGCCTGTCCCGAAAGGCGAGCATTTCCCGGAATTTCCAACTGGTGTCGATGTGCAAAAAAGGGAAAGGCGGTTTTTCGGGAAAGAATGCCTTTATCGCTAGGTGCAGCATAACAGAAGAATCCTTGCCTATGGAATAAAGCATCACAGGACGCTCGCATTCGGCGGCCACTTCGCGGAAGATGTAAATGGCTTCGGCTTCCAGTTTATCAAGATGAGTCAGCGACATATCGGTTTTATCTCCTAGCTATGCAATGAAAAATTTTTCTTTTATGGTGCGAAAACTCACCGTGAAATATAGGTTTTTTTGAAAATTTTAGCAACAACAACACAATCTGTTGCTGGAGAATACTCGGCAGCACAAGTGTTTAGAGAATGATATTTTGTTGCTCAATGCCATAATCGGTATTAAATATAGAAAAAGAAAGGAGGCTTGTCAAGGGAGAGTCGTTGGTTTTGTTTTTTTTCGAAAAAGTGAGAATACCAAACAACTTCAACAAGTTTCACGCATTCGAGCATTTGACTAAATTTTTGCAATTTCGCAATGCAATTGCAGAATTGCAAAAAATATCGGCGATTTTGTGAAAATTTTACTATATTTGCAATATGAAACAATTTGACAGGTCTTTGAATTAACGGATTAGGTCTTATGTTGCAACTTATCTGGAGAGGGATTTGCAGAGCATTGTTCAAATCAGCGACAAACCAAGATTTGAAAAATTTTTGATTCTGCTCGCTTTCGTCAAGGGAATTTTTGCTTTTCAAAAAATGCTGCGCGAAACGAAATTTGAAAAGCAATTATTGCCGGGCATGGTTGTTTGCAACGCAAAGCAGGGATTCACCTTTAAGGGGGTGAATGTCCGTAATCTGCTGTTGAGCGGCGGGAAGTGGCTGACGCTCTGAATTTGAAGAAAATCAACATTTCTGTCAACATAAGTCTTAGCTCGTGAATATGAACTGCTTACAAACGGCAGGGACTTGTACAAGGAGCATAAAATCAAAATTCCTTCTCCGGAATTTGTAGTTTTGTACAATGCTTTTTCACGAATGGAATTGGGATGAAGCCCTTGAGGTCAGGTATGACGAGGGTGTTACTGTTGGCGAAGCTAGAGGTATTGCCATTGGCAGAAATGAGGGCATAACGATTGGCGAAACTCGTGGCGAGACCAAAGGCCTTTTGCATACGGCCCGTAATATGAAGGCTAAGGGGTTTAATACTGCCGTGATTTGCGAGGTTACCGGGTTGTCGGAGGCGGAGGTTGAGGGGTTGTAACATGGCACAGCATTGTCTGAACCATGATTCACTTGATTTAAGGATTAACAGGATTAGCAAAAATGATATTGCAAAATTATGGAAATCTTTTAATTAGGCAAATTGTAGTTCAGGCAAAGGGCTAGGGTGCAAGCACCACAACCGCTTAGTCCTGGAGGCAACGAACTGAGTACAAGTAGCCCTTACTGCCGTAGTCCAAGTAAGCGGACTCTTTGATGCTGCAGCATCGGTAGCCCATGCCGCAGAAGTAAGCACTGCCGCCGTAGTACTTGTGCTCACTGGCACTCCACCAGCGGGGGCCGATGACAAAGAAACGGCCACCCGAATTGCCGAAGACACCCGGCAGGGCGGAAAAACCGTAGTTGTCTGTGCCATTGCTTTTCTCACTCCAGCCACTTGTTGCTTTTAACTTGGTTTCTGCCGTTTCAGAACCGCCTACGGCCTCAATTAACTTATCCCATTCCTCTTTGCTGGGCAAATGCCAACCGCTTGGGCAGGCTTCCTTTGCCGTTTCCCAATCGTAGAGTCTGCCATATTTCTCGGCGTTCTTGGGGTCGTTGCCGTAACACTTTGACCCTTCGCAGTCAAAATTAAGGTTCTCTGCAAGCCAAGTCTGGTCGCCTATTTTGACGGTTTTATAGACTTCACCGTCTCTTGGGTCGGTGAATGTCCCTTTGGGTTGTGTCGGGGCAATTCGTTTTTTTTCCTGTTCCGCTTTTCATCTTTTTCTCCTGCATTTGCTATTTCTGTGGTAAACACCCGTATTTGGCACAGTTTGCAGGGTCGTTATCATAGCATTTGCTTCCCGCAACTTTGTAATTCAAATTCTTGGCAAACCAAGTTTGAGTGCCGATTACCACCGTTGGGTAAGTTTCGCCCTCGTAACTTACGGGAGTGCCTTTGGACGAAGTGCCACCCAAATTTTGTATTTTGATTGCATGGACGAACCGCAAAAAAGCGTTTATGTTGAAACTACGATACCGAGCTATGCTACGGCAAAACCGAGTATAGATATAATATCTGCTAACAGGCAAAGCTTAACAAAATTATTTTGGGAATATGAGAGAAATAAATACAGGCTTTATATAAGCCAGTTTGTTTTGGCAGAATGCAGGCAGGGAAATTCTGAAGCCGCAAAGCGAAGGCTGGAATTTATAAAAGACATAACATTAATTCCGGAAAGCGATTCAACTGCGGATTTGGCGAATGAATACTTTAGCTTTTTAAAAATTTCGGAGAGGGCAAAAACGGATTGTTTTCATTTG
>JAISSJ010000030.1 GCA_031273195.1 Candidatus Fibrimonas sp. | reverse complement strand
TTTCCAATGAAAATAGTACCACCGTTGGCATTTGCAAATCCGCAAATCCATTTCAAGTACTCGTCTCGCCAATCACTTTTGTATTCTATGTTTTGAGTTTCCGGCATCTTATTCAAGAGGATCTATTTCTCCATCGAAAGTCAAAGCTAAAATATAGAAAAAGCGAAATTGCCTGTAAAAAGCTGATGGAACACCCCCGCACACATACAACAGGGTTGCCACATGACGTAAGGGCGACCTTTACGGTCACCCATTTGCAACGTGGCTTGAGAAATGTGGCAATCATTCCCAGTACAAATTTTCTTCCGCAGTGTCCAATGCTTTTGCAAGTTTTTTAGCGACGGGCTGGCTAATTTTCACCCTGCCATGCTCATAGTCAGAAATGCGGGCCAATACAATCCCGCACTTATCCGAAAGCTCCTCTTTGGAAAGCCGCCGTTCCTCACGCAAAAGCTTCAAATTTCCGCCGGGGGTCATTGCTGCCCTCGTTTCCTTGAACCATTCAAGTTCCCGAAAATTAACGGATTCGCTATCCTTGCCGTCTTTTTTGACAACTACATCAGGATACTCCAAGCGGATGAAATTCATCAGCTTTGCCGGTATTCTTTTTTTATACACTAGGAGAATATACAAATTTCCTAAAAATCAATCCTTTTTCAAGCGAGAAACAATTACCATTGCCATAGGGGCAAACCTGCGTGTTTGCCCGGTTTTGTTATTCCTTGTAAATTTCGTGGTCTGGGTCAAGATAAATCAAATTAAACAAACTGTCGCCCGGCAAAAAATACCCAAAGCACCTGTATTCCTGCTTGCCCTCAAAGCCCTTTATCTTGAACTGGTAAATATCCTGCTCGCTAATCTGGGCAGGCATCGGCTTATTGCCAAGCTTGGCGTTTATCTCTTGCATATGTCCATAAAGCCTTTTGGCGGAACCACTGTCTTTTTTTCTAAGCTCGGCACAAGCGTGGCAGTATTTTATTCTGCCGGCCTTCACATCTTCAAGCGTGTATTTTTCAGAATATTCATCCAAACCGTGACAAACCTTATCTATAAAATGCCTCACGGACATTTTGTCTGCATATTTAGAGTTGTTGGATAAATAATTTTCGCTGTCAATACGCCATGTGAATTTGCTCATGGTATTATTTTTTTCCGTAAAATTTAATAATAGCCTTATGGGTAATTATGCGCCTGGAGTTTTTTACCGAATTCACGTTTCCAATAGCTTCTTGCCAAGGCTTTTCGTTATGGGTTAGTTCGCTAAGCTCCGCGCCAGTCTTTTTCCCATACTTTTCCAATGCGGCATTGATATAATTCTTGTGTGCTACCGGAATTTTTTTTCTTGACAGCAAAGCATCCGGGATAATCTTTTTATCCACATAAAACAAACCCTTATGAACATTCCACAAATCACGGCATACAGGCCCGTTGGCCCATGCTTCAAACTTATTGGGGAAAATAGCAACTTGCTGCGGCGAAATAAGCCCCTCAACCAAGGAATAATAGCAGAGCTTTTGGAGTTTCATTGTGGAAACTTCGCCTATCTCCGATAGGATATACTTAGCGACATCAAATACCTTGCACATTTTTCACCCCTTTTTCTAATTCTACACTTAAATATAGAAAATCCTAAGTTTTATTTACTATATTTCCCTTATGCCTAAAGATTATGCAAAAAGCAATCGCAAAAGCCTTGATATGGAGCAACTGCAGGACTTGCGCTTTCCCATGGTTATGGAACTTGGCTCAACATTGGTCACCGTCCGGGATTTGCTCAACTGGCAAAAAGGCTCGGTTATAGAGCTGGATAGGGTAGCTGGCGAAAATGTTGACCTGCAGATTAACGGCAAAGTTATGGCAAAAGGCGAAGTTGTTGTTATGAACAACCATTTGGGATTCAGGCTGGTTACGCTTTTAAGCCCCGAAGAAAGGCTAAAGAGTCTGTAATGAACAGATTTTCCAAATTCAAGTGGCACGTTCCGCCGCCTGTAATTCATGTTCTTGTATGGCTCTTTGTTTATCTGGTTCCTGTGGTTTTGATGCAGTCCGGCGATGAAAACGGCTGGAGAATTCGCCACGGCACTACCGCTCCGTTTCTTGCAACGCTCATATCTTTTTATGTGAATTACTCCTTTTTAATACCGAAATATCTTTACAAAAAACGAATAACCGCTTATGTGATTATAAATCTGATCATGTTCCTGACAATATCTTACTTAACAGGACTCTGGAAAAGCCATGCCATAGATATTGGGGTTATAAAACCGCATCCGGAACCTGCAATTCCGTTTTTCTGGATATTAAAGGGGCTTGGCGGCCTTATATTCGTGAACGGCATTGCAATATCGGTTCGCTCAACCTCAATGTGGTTTGATTCCAGAGATGCGATGCAAAAACTGGAACTTGAAAATGTACGCTCGGAACTGTCGTTTTTGAAAATGCAAATATCGCCGCATTTTCTGTTCAACACCCTTAACAATATTTTAACCCTCATAGACGAGAACAAGGAACTCGCCAAACAAACCGTGCAACAACTCTCAAAACTGCTCCGCTCGGTAATTTACGACTCGGAAGAGGATTTTGTGACCATAAAGCAGGAGGCGGACTTTTTAACCAGCTATTCGGACTTGATGAGGCTTCGCTATGGCTCGGAGCTAAAGTTCGATTTGGAAACAGATTTGAGCGAGCCGGACGCTCCCATAGCTCCTCTCTTGCTGATACCCATGCTGGAAAATGTTTTTAAGCACGGCATAGGCTCTTCCGTGGAGGATAGCTCCATAAGCATAAAGATAACTTCTAAAAATGGAAAAATTATTTTTGAGAGCATAAACACTTATTTTCCAAAGACCCACCAGGACAAGAGCGGCAGCGGAATAGGCGTTGTAAATATGCAAAAGAGGTTGGATTTGCTTTACGAAAACCGCTATTTTTACGATTGCAAAATTGTAAACGGCAAATATATAACAAAACTAGAATTGCGATATGAGCCACTCAATTG
>JAISSJ010000130.1 GCA_031273195.1 Candidatus Fibrimonas sp. | reverse complement strand
CCCATAGTTGACAGTTTGCTTTCAAGAGACTACTATTTGCTTTTGGCAGATTTCCTCTCTTACATAGAAACTCAAGACTTGGTATCCAGCGAATATTCCAACAAAAAACTTTGGACGCGTAAAGCCATATTGAATGTAGCTCGCATGGGTGAATTCAGTTCCGACCGCACAATCAGGCAATACAATGAGGAGATTTGGCACGTGCCGAGCATTAGGATTGGATAGGCATTTTCTATATTTTTCTTATGAATCTCAGATATTCTGTTTTGTCGGTTGCCGTTTGCGCTCTGTTGGTTTTTGCTTATAGAGTTCAAAAAGGCGATACACTCTGGGATTTGAGCGAAGAGTATCTGAAAGACCCTTTTGCCTGGCCGGATTTGTGGAGAGCGAATCCGCATATAAAAGATCCTCATTGGATTTATCCGGGTGATTCTATTTGTTTTCCGGGCGATGACCCGTGTCCGGTGATTGACGAAACGGATTTTGCCGGTTCTAAAGGTTCCGGAAGCTTCGGAGGCACCACCCGTGGCGCTCAGAAAAGCAATGACAAAGATTACAGTTATAGAACTGCCCGGGAATATAGAACGCAGGAAAGCCCGAAATCTTTTAATTCCTACTATCAAAGGTTAATGCCCATATTGGAATCTGTGGGCAAAAGAGACGATAAAGACAGCAGAGGTTGGTTCCAAGTGTTCAGCGATGAAGCTAACAGACCGATTAACCATTCTTTGGAGCACGAAATACTTCTCGGTTTTGGCAAGAGAGCTTTTCCAAAATTAAAAGTCGGTAGTATTGCCGAGCTTTGGAGCAGCAGGACAGTTTCTGTTCCAAACAGTACCGGCACTTCAGACGAATACTATTTGCGCCAGCTTGCTGCGCTTGCCACAATAACCGCAATTGGCGATTCCCTTTCCCGTGCTAAAATAGTGCAGACCTTTTCTACGCTTCCCGTAGAAAAGGCTTTGACTCGCCCGCAAAGGCCCGTTAAAACAATAGATGTAAAGTCTTTTAACCCGGTTAAGCAAGCTAGAGCAAATGAAATGGCGGAAATTCTTTTGTTTATGGATAAGAGCATTGTTCCGAATCTGTACTCCTATATTTTGATAAATATGGGTAAAAGGCAAAAATATGTACCCGGCAGCGCAGTGGCTTTTTGGGATATGGAGACGAAAGACCCCACTTTGCCGCCGAGACTTTTGGGCAGAGGGTTGGTGGTGTATTCCGATAATGATCGAGCGACTGTCTTAATAAGGGACCTTTACAATGCTACCCGCCGCATAGATATTGGAACTCCTGTTTCTTTGACCCATCAACCGGTGATATGACTTGTGAAAAATTCTTTGTTTTTTCGTTTAACGGCTTGTTTCTTTTTTGCAGGATTGTCTGTTTGCGTATTGCTTTTGCTGGGCGCGCTTGTATTCTTTAATTTTCCGGATGCGGGCATATGGTTGGCAGAATTGCTTCGTTAGCGGTTCCGCTCAGATTGCTCTTGTTTTTAGCGGGTATTTTACTAGCCACCTTTGTACTTGCGATTATAGGTTTCAGAAGCATTGGAAAGGAGAAACTGCTGGCTGAAAAAAAATATGAGAGCGCAAGAGCAAGTTTAAAAGCCGCTATTATTGAAAGTTCCCAGAAAGAGACGGAAGCCATTGTAAAGGAGATTCAAAGGTTTTCCTTTAGCGAAAATTTTTTGCAAGATTCATTACCGGGAATTTTATCCGCATTTGTTTTTAAAGACGGAGTTTTGATATATCCGAAAATAGGCGAGGAAAAAGACAGTGAATTTTATTTGCTGGAACGCGAAGATGCGCTTGCCTTGAAAAAGTTTTTGGATTTGCAAAAAGCGAAGAAATTTGCGGAGGCAAGGGAGTACGTTTTGGAAACGGTTAATTCCTTTATGAAAAATCCCAGCATTGCCCGCTTGGATTGGGACAGTTATTTTTTGGAGAAAATGCTGAACGATATTCTTTGCGATCAAAATTTGAGCAAGGAAGAGGCGGAAAAATTCAGGAATATTTTAAGCGAAACAAAAAGGTTTTTGCAGAATTTAGATACGTATTCCCGGCACAGGGATTTTTTGCTTGCACTCGGAAGTTATGCCAATTATTTAAATGGCGGCTATTCTTTTATTCGACACGGGCAGGATTTTTTTCTAGCGGTTCCTTCCGAATCAACTGCTAAAAATTCGATTATAGCCAAAATAGATTCCGTATTTTATTCAAATAAAATGAACTGGGCCATAAGCGAAACGGCAAAGGAATGGAGTTATATTCCATATTCCATTTCCAGTGAATTTCCCTTTGGGGAGTCCAATATTTTAACTGAGGAAAATATTATAATAGAAGAGGATTATAAAACCGTAAAAGAAGATGAATCAGGTTTTCTTTTATTGATGCTTGTTTTTTCCCTGATAATTCCCGTGATAGGTGTTGTGGTTGTATATAGAGGTATTTCCAGGGAAAGGCAGTTGAGGTTGATGAAGGATAATTTTCTCTCCACCATTTCTCACGAGCTTAAAACGCCGCTAACATCGGTAAAGATGTATTCCGAGCTTATGAACAGCGGCAGGGTTCAAAAAACCGAAAAAATAGTTTCTTACACGGGTGTTATATTAAAAGAGACCAACCGTTTGGAGAGTTTGATTGAGGCTATTTTGAACTACACCAGAATGGAGAGCGGCAAAAAGGCTTTTCGCTGGGAGAGCATAGATTTGTCCGAGTGCGTTAATAAGGTCTGCGACTCGCTGGATGTTATTGCAAATGGCAAGGGTTTGGAGATAAAAAGGGAGATAGCAGCCGGTTGCACAATAACCGGGGATTATTCCTCCATTTATAGCCTTGTTCAAAACTTGGTGGACAATGCGATTAAATATACCGCAGAGGGCCATGTTTTTGTTAAGCTGCAGCAAGATGCTCAATCCATTTCTTTTTCCGTTGCAGACACGGGCAAAGGCATTCCCAAGAGTGAGCAAAAGAACATATTTGAAGGTTTTTACAGAATAGGCGATGAATCCACAAGGGAAACAAAGGGTTCTGGTTTGGGCCTGGCCATTGTAAAACGCACCGCAGACGCACACAAGGCCTCAATTATACTGGAGAGTACACCGGGCAAGGGTTCTACTTTTACGGTGGTGTTTAAGAGGAGTTGAATTATAACTTCTGTTCGTTTTTTCTATATTCCTTCAATCATGGTTTTTCCCGCCCAAGATGCTCAAACGCTAGTACGCCTCGCCTTAAACGAAGACGTTCGCACCGGCGATGTGACTAGTCTATGGACGTTGCCCACGCAGCAAACTCAAACTGCAACCCTTATCGCAAAAGAATCCGGCGTTATTGCCGGTTTGCCTGTTATTCACATTGTGTTTGAAGAACTCAAAGAAAATGTGAAAATAAATCTCAATGCAGAAGACGGTGCAAGTGTTAAAGCAGGCGACAAAATCGCAACCATCACTGGCGAAACAAAAACACTGCTCTCCGGCGAGCGGGTTATGCTCAACTTTTTGCAGCAACTCTCCGGCGTGGCAACCATAACAGATAAATTCGCACAGGTTCTTGCGGGCACAAAAACCAAGGTTTTGGATACCCGCAAAACGATACCGGGTTTCAGAACTTTGCAAAAATACGCCGTTTTGGTTGGGGGCGGTTCAAATCATCGCATGGGTTTGTGGGATATGGTTTTGGTAAAGGATAATCATATTGCCGCCGCCGGTGGAGTTTTGGAAGCGTGGAATGCCGTGAAAAAACATAACACGCAAAATCTGAAAGTTGAAATTGAGGTTGAAAATCTGGAACAGTTGAAATCGCTTTTGAACTTGGGCGTAAACCGCATAATGCTTGACAATATGGATAACCAAACCATGCAGGAGGCAGTCCGCATTGTAAAGGAAAGCGGCGACCCTGTTGAATTGGAGGCAAGCGGAAATATGACTTTGGAAAGAGTCAAGGAAATAGCGAACATCGGTTTGGACTTCATTTCCGTAGGAGCCTTAACCCACAGCGTAAAGTCCCTAGACATATCCATGAGAATATGAAACACTCCCTTATCTTGACAATAGACATAGGCAACAGCCAAACTGCGATAGGCATTTACAGAGATGCAAATGTTGAAGCGAGTTATCGCTTAACCACAAACGACAAAACAACCAGCGATGAGATTTTTTTCAGAATCAGCGATTTTACAAAACATTTTGGCCGCAGGTCAAAAGAGTTTACCCACATAGGTTTGAGCAGCGTTGTTCCGCAGCTTGTACGCCCCTGGATTAAAGCTCTCAATGTTTATTTTGAAAAGCCCATTCAAATTGTGAGTTCCAAAAACTGCCTTGACTTGCCCATAGCCTACCCCCGCCCCGCAAGCGTTGGGCCAGACCGCTTATGCAACATGATTGCGCTTCGTTCTTTGGGAGTTCAGAACGGAATAGTTGTGGATATGGGAACCGCTACTACGTTTGATGTCTTGTATAACGGAGGTTTTGCCGGAGGTTTGATTGTGCCTGGCATAAACGCATCTATGGATGCCCTTACGGAAAAGGCCGCCATGCTTTTGCCTGTTTCCATAAAATGGACAAATAAATTCGTTGCAAAAAACACAGGCGATGCCATGCGCGCAGGTATTCTTTATGGCTTTTTAGCGCAACTGGATTTCTTGATAAAGGGCATAAAAAAGGAAATAGGAATGGAAGACATTCCGGTAATAGCCACAGGAGGCTGGGGCAAAATGCTTTTGAAGCGAACTCCCATAGTCAGAAGATACGACCCATATTTGACTTTGG
>JAISSJ010000075.1 GCA_031273195.1 Candidatus Fibrimonas sp. | reverse complement strand
GTTGGCGTAACCACAGGCATGGTACAAAGAAATTTAAATTACGATAAATGCAAATCTGAGGAATTGTTAGGGAATGAAGGGGACCCTATGTATATAAGGGGACAGGCATGTGCCCGCCCGATGCCGGATAACGGGCATTGCTACGGTGGAGAATTAAATAAATGGTTTGAATCCGATGGGGAAGCCAGAACAGTTTATGAGTTAATGGATTTGGAAAGAGTTGGCAACAGCAGTGTCTATCAAATAGAATATAACTTCAATACCAATAATAATTGGAATGGCAAGGGCAATGATTTAGGTTATTTTCCGCTTGACAAATATGATGATCCAAATAGCTCTTTTTATAGACCGGGCGCAACACATGGTATGCAAACTTTGAGTGTTTGGTGCCCGTCTGATATAGACAGCGGTGACGCAAATTATAGAGAGTGCATGGCTTGGCGAGATAGAGGCGGGCCTAAAGATGGTGAGGCTGCTAAGAGAACGGTAGATGGAGGTGCTGTGGAGGCGAGAAAGTTGCATAACTACGGATTTACAATTGCCGGATTTGCCGAATTTAAATATTCGGGAAAAACCGGAGACATATTTGAATTTATAGGCGATGATGATATGTGGATATTCATAGACGGAGAATTAGTTGTAGATTTAGGCGGTACCCATCAGGCGGCACCCGGCAAAATAAATATAGATAGGTATGCGGATGAAAAGGGCTGGCCGAATCCTTCCATGCACGTTATTAACTTTTTCTATACCGATAGACAGTCGGATGGAATGAACTTTAAACTCAAAATGGCTATTACCGAACTGTCTCCCCCTATTTATGGCGCACCTCGCATTTTGGATGCAAAAACAACTGTGAATTCGGACGGTAACAGCCAAACCAGAATTTGGGTTAGCACCAAACTGGATATGGAAACAATGAAACGCTTTATTGGTTCTGATGAATTCCCGATAATAGTAAAAAGCTCGGACGCAAGCAAGGATATTCGCGTATATAGGCTTTTCAGCATATCTGACCCCATTAATGAAGGTTCCAAGGGTTTTGTTTACACGCTAACAGGGGAAGTGTGCGCATCATCAAAAAATGATTGCGATGGCTATGTAATAGGCTCCGGTACGGAGATAATATCCTTTAATGTGAAAGACGGCGATGATTTGAAAGATGGCGGCTTTAATGCCCCTGATGGTTTTGGATTGAGCAACGATAGCTGGTATATAATATCGGAAAACAGCAGAACCCCGGCTACTGAAAAGGCATGGTCACAGCATACTGTTACCCTGCCCCCAATTGAATTTAAGGTGATTCCGGAAGATAAAAACCCGGTTAAACCTCCTTTTGATGTTGATACATGGTTTACCGGAAACCCGGATGGCGGCCCCAACGGCGGCGAATTTGGCGGTGAGGGCGGCCGTTTGCCCAGCGACGGGCCTTTCCCCAATATAAACCAGATTTGGGATCCAGCTGACGGCAAAATGGTGGATGTTTCTCCGAGAAACGGTAATGTTCACGGTTTTGGCGCAAAGGGAATTGCTATTCCTCCGCAAAGGGCAGGAGAATTGATTCTAACGGCTTATCCCAACCCAAGCAATGAGGTGGAAGGAATGTCCTATACGGACTGGGAAAAAGACGAGTATGCTCAAAGGCATTTCGGTTTGCCTCCGGATCCCTATGAAGATAAGCCTTATGGAATAGCATATCCGGACCGGAAAGCGAAAGGCGGTGGCTATACCTATGTTAAAAACGGTTTCCCAAATGAAAGTTCTGTTGCAAGTGCCAATGGAGGCAGGCTTCAAATTGCCCCTACCAGATGCACCACATCCGAGAGAGACTCCGATAAGCCGCGCATCAATTGCTTGAACTTCAGCTTAAGGGCCATGCAGCCGTTCCAAGTTGCGGTTACCGTTTACGACCAGCTCGGCAACTTTGTAACTCAATACCGCGAAACCGTTACCGAACAGGAATTTCGCAGTGCTGTTCAAGCTCCGGGTTTAGTAGAAACAGCCGAGGCGCAAAAATTGGCCAGTAATAATGATGGCAAATGCACAGAAACTCCGTCTGCTTCCAACTTTGGAAAGGATAATGTTGTAACTCTAAACGGTTATGTGAAGGTAAATGTGAATATTTACCCCTTCTCCACAGATGGCCGCCGCTTTGGCAATGGAGTTTATCTGTTGAAGATAGACAGAGTTGATTTGCCATATGCAGGTTGCGTAAATAGCGGTGGAGTTGCAATGCAAGCAAAACTGCCCTTTGTTCGCTACCACGCAGATGCGAGATTCGGCTGGATGAGGGCTGCGCCGTCTAAGAAATAGCAAAATTACCGAGCATTTTCAATCCGGTTTCGCCGCTTTTTTCCAAATGGAATTGAGCGGCTATTAAGTTTTCTTTTCCTATCAGGCAGGGGAAGGTTTGCGAGCCGTAGGTGGTTGTTCCGTAAACATTGCTTTCGTTTAAATTTGGATGGTAGGAGTGCACAAAGTAAAAGTTTGAATTGTTTGGAATACCTTTGAAAAAGGGGTGCTCCTTTATAAAATTGACCTGATTCCAGCCTATATGCGGGATTTTCAAGTTCGATTCGTTTTTGAATTTCACAGCCTTTCCTTCTAAAAGCCCAAGGCATTGAACCCCGCCGTCTTCTTCGCTGCTCTCCAGAATAATTTGGCAGCCTATGCAAATGCCAAGAACCGGGGTTCCCTTTTTGACCGCATTTTTAACGGCTTCCCCGATGCCGGTTTTGTTCAAATTCTCCATAGCAGCCTTAGCTGCGCCAACTCCGGGGAATATGATTTTATCGGCCTTCTCTATTTTTTCAGGCTCGCTTGAAACCTCGCTTTCAATCCCAAGATACTTCAAGGCATTGTAAACGGAAGTCAAATTGCCGGCACCGTAGTTTACGATAATCATTGGGGGAATTTAGAATTTTCTACATTTAAAAAATGTCAAATTTCGACCAAACTGATGTGCCGCAAGGCGGCGAAACCATTGCTGTTATTTCCACAAATCATGGAGAGATGAAAATTCGTCTGTTTCCCGAAATTGTAGGGGAGGCGGCGGAGAACTTTATTGAGCTTGCCCGTCAGGGTAAGTACGACGGAGTGTCTTTTCACAGGGTTATAAAGAATTTTATGATTCAAGGCGGGGATTTTACATATGGAAACGGCTCCGGCGGCCATGCTGCAAATGGCAAGGACACCACCATAGGCGATGTTTATGACCCTCGCTTAAGTCATGTTAGGGGAGCTGTTTCTTGGGCAAAAAGCCGTATGCCAAATTCCATAGGCAGCCAGTTTTTTATTGTGCAGGCAAAAGACGGAGCACATTTTTTAGACCACCCTGAAGACGGTCACTTCCATGAGGGCTACACGGTTTTCGGGCAGCTCTACGAGGGTTTTGAAACCCTGGATTCCATAGCCGAGGTTAAAACAGACAACCGCGACCGTCCCGAAGAAGATGTTGTGATAGAGGGCGTAGAGATAGAAATACTGTAATTTTCTATATTTTCCCCATGCAGATTACAACCTCCTCTCAGTTGCGCGGCGTGATACCTGCGCTCTTTACGCCGTTGAAAAATGATGACTCTCAGTGCCTCCGCAATTCCATAGATTACGAAAAAGCGAAAAAAATGCTGGACGACCTTATAGAGGCAGGTGTTCATGGCTTTGTCCCCGTTGGAACAACAGGGCAGAGCGCAACCCTTAGCACCGAGCAGCATTTGGATTTTATAAAATTCACGCTGGACTATGTGGACGGCAGGGCGCCCATAATCGCAGGTGCCGGTTCCAATAACACAAGGGAATCCATTGAAATAATACAGGATATTTTAAAAATAGCCGAAATTCCCATGCTTTGTCTCACCGGTTACTACAACACCCCTCCGCAAGAGGGCATTTACGCTCATTTCAAGGCTTTGAGCAGGGAAACCGGCGCAAAAATCATTCTTTACAACGTGCCGGGGCGCACCGCTAATTATATACACCCAAACACCGTGATAAAACTTGCCGAAGACAAAAACATAATCGGCTTAAAACAGTCCGTTGAGTTCTGCATAGGCGAAAAATTCTGCGAAGATACAAAGAGCATAATTGAACAAACCAAAGACCTTGATTTTGCCGTTGTATCCGGCGAAGACGATGCTTTTATAGATATGCTGGAATTAGGCGGCTCCGGCTTGATCAGCGCAACCGCAAACATTCCGGAGGCTGCGAAAATTTTCGTGGACTTGTACAATTCTTTCCAAAAAGGCGAAACCGAGAAGTGCGACAAATTGCAAGACGATGCCCGAGACTATGTAGAAGCCGTATTCTGCCGCAAAAATCCTATTCCTCTGGGAACATTCTTCAACAGCCCTCTTCTCTTGCCTTTGGTGAGCGTTAAAGACACCGAGCGCGGCGATGAGACGGAAGCGCGTATTAATAAACTTATTAAGGAAAAAGCACGGAGTTTGTTGAAGTATAGTTGAGAGTTGAGAGTTGAGAGTTGAGAGTTGGTTAATCGGGGTTCTGACTGCAGCATTGTACGCTTCGCCTTTGTATATAGAGAGCGATGAGGCTTGGGTTTGGAGCTGGGCGGTTCAGTATAAGAAGGGCAAAACGGATTCCTTGGTGTTTGCAAAACTTGCGCAAATAGAGGCGGGCAGCCCTGTTGTTCTTTCACAGATTCCAAGGGCGGAAAGCTCGCTACTCAGGCTTGGATATTTTTCAAAAAACAGCGAGGCGAAAATTTACCGCATTGCGAATAGAAACCGCATTGTTCCGGTTTTTGACTTGACGGATGCGACTTCAAATTTTGCGGAGGCCTCCTTTGCCTACGATGCGGAAAACTCAGATGTGAACTGGCTTTTGAAGGTGCAGCTTTTGAATATAGCGGGCACGGCCAGGGATTTTTCCTTTGGCGGCGAAAATTCAAAGAACTATCGCTCGGCGGAAATGTTTTATAAAGAACCTTTTATATTCGGATTGAGCGGTTCGCTAAAACTTCACGGCGAATTTTTTGAATACGATTCAACCCGGCAAAGAAACGTAGATTTAAAATATATCCAAAAATTGGGCTGGGAATGGCAATACTGTGTGGGCGGCGGCTATAAAAACGACAAATTGTTTTCTTCCCTTTCGCTCGGCTTTGATAGCAGAGATAAAATTCCGCTTTCTTTCAGGGGTTTGTTTGCGGAAGTGTCTGCGGAGTTTTCACGGTTCGCTGCTATGGGTTTGAGCGGGGAGTACTATCAGCCTTTTTCAAAAAACTGGACTTTGCTTTTGGCGGCAAAGGGATTTGGAATGTTGCCGGCAAAGGATTATGCAAAAGAGGATTTATTTTTTGCAGGGGGCCGCAACGATTTTATAGGCTTGCCGCCACGCAGCGTTAGAACAAGGGCCTATGGGCTTTCCGAAATGGATTTTCAATGGCATGGTTTGAGAAATTCGGCTTTGCACATATTCGGGCAGAACGGAATTTACAGAAACAGGGTGCCTTTTGCAGGTTGGGAAAGGGTTTTGGCTTATGGCCTGGGATGGGAGCAGGGTATTTCAAATGCAGCCGTAGCTGTTTATTACACGATTCTGCAAGGCGCAGGCCCAATGGATGGTTTGTTGAATATGTCTGTTAAGATGGGCTTTTAAAATTCTATATTAAATTCCATGAACAAATTCATGCTTTTTCTCGCATTTTGCGTCTCTGCCGCATTTTCCGCAGATTTAACGGTTGTGGCTATGGATTATAATCAGCAATATCCGCAACGCTACAAGTCAATTGTGTTAAGAGGCAAAAAAGGCACGGCTTTTGAAGCTACCACTAATGCCAACGGCACCGCTCGCCTTAGCGTTTCAAACGGAGACACTTACACGGTTTGGTGCGATGGCATAACCGGCGAGTTTGATTGCGGTTTCGGCAATTCCTGGCCTGTTCCACACGATGCCGGTTCCGGTGAAATTCATATTTACTACGATGACGACCGCTTTGAATTGAAAGGCGTGACCTTTGCAACGGGAAAAACCGACCTTTTGCCCGGTTCGTTCAAAATTTTGGAATCAACGGTAAAGGGTTTGCAAAAGTATGATTCGGTTAAGGTTGAGATATCCGGCCATACCGACAATGTAGGCGGTTTTGAAATCAACGACAGGCTTTCTCAGGGCAGGGCGGATGCGGTTCGCAATTACCTGATAAAAAAAGGCATTGCGGAAAACAGGATAACCGCTGTGGGCTATAATTATTCCCGCCCAAGGGGGGATAACAGCACCGAGAAGGGGCGCGCGCAGAACCGCCGCATTGAGATTATGATAATTCAATGAGGAAATTTTGAATTTATGCTAAATGAAATAGTTAATCCCGGAGATTTTTTGCTGGCTACACCGGCTCTCAAGGGTGGCTATTTTCAGGATTGTGTGATTTTCATGGTGGAATGCTCCGCAAGAGCCGGTTCCTGGGGCTTGGTTATAAATCATCAAGTTCATATGCCGCTGGACGAGGTTTTTAAAAAAAATGTAAAGGTGACTAACATGCTGTTTCCGTGGGAAGTACAAGCGAGGCAGTTATACACCTTCTTTTTCGGCGGGCCGGTTCAAAACACAGACCCTTTTCAAAAGCTGTCGGTTTGCATTTTAGAGGCAGGAGACTCTGTTTTTGAGGGAGCCTATGAAATTTCAAAGGGAGTTTTTATATCAAGAATACCTTTGGATATGGAGCTTCCCGTTGCCAAGCTGATAGCTCCGCAGAACAAAACGGCGCGTATGTTTTTTGGCTATAGCGGATGGGGAACGGGGCAGCTTGAAGAGGAGATTTTAAACGGAGCTTGGGAAGTTTCGCATCCAGTCCCTTTTGAAGTATTTTCCAAAAACAGGGATGAAATTCCCATAACCGTGAATAAATTTCGCAAGAGCTATGAAAGTTACCGAGCCAGATAAACAATATAGCACCCATAACGCTCTTAAACAGGTAAAAATTGAGCTAAAAAAGTGGAGTTTGCAGGGTTTTTCCATTTCCGGGCTTTCCACTTATTTTCAAATTCCGGAGCTGGATTTGTGCATAGACATGGGCGAATGCCCGATGAGCGCGCTGAGTTTGAACCATGTTCTTTTAACCCATTCTCACGGCGACCACAGCCGTTGCCTTATGCGCCACAATTCGCTGCGCCGCATGATGCAAAACCCCGTTCAAGCGGTGTATTATATTCCCGAGCCGGTTTATGCCCTTGCCGTGGATATGATAAAAGCCGAGACTTTGTTTGAGGGAGTTTCCGAAGAGCGCTTTGATTTGCCGCGCCTTGAGAGCGTTAGGGCGGGCAAGAATTTTGAGCTTGCATACCGCAAGGATTTGGAGGTATTTGCGTTTAATGTGAAGCATTCCATTCCGGCCTTTGGCTACACCGTTTTTTGCAAGAAAAAAAAATTGAAGAAGGAGTATTCGGAGTGTTCCAGAGAGCAAATCATATCTCTAAAAAAATCCGGTGTTGAAATTACAAATAATGTTCGCGAGCCTATGGTGTCTTTTATGGGTGATTGCCTTGGCGAATCTCTGTGGGAAGAGCGGCATATTTGGGATTCTCATGCGGTAGTTTGCGAATGCACTTTTCTGGAGCAAGACGAGGCGGGCATGGCGCGCAAAAAAGGCCATACGCACATAGACCACTTGGCGCAGGTACTTAGCAAAATAGGCAATTCCATGACTTGCCAAAACATAATACTCACTCATTTTTCCATGAGATATTCAAAAAAGCGAGTTTTGGACGTAGTGAATGAAGTTATACCGGAAGAGTTTAGAGACAGGGTAAAGGTTTTTCTTTAGTGGAGAGTTGAGAGTTGAGAGTTGAGAGTTATTTTAAGTATTTTTGTCAGATGGTTAAACCGCATTCTGCGTTTTCCGTAGTTTTTCATAAACTCTCAACTCTCAACTCTCAACTCTCAACTTTAGTATTAATATTAACACTTGGCATTTCCCATGCTTTGGACCCCATGTATGATTATCGCTATACGTTTGGGCCTGAAATTTTGGTGCCGGAGGCTTTTCATGTTGGCCTTGGCGCATATAGCCACTATAACAATGACCTCAAAATAGTTTCCAATTTTCAAATTGGCTTGGGAAGAAAATTTGAAATGGGTTTAAAATATTTGGGCGGAACCAATGATGATTGGGTTATTGCGAGAAGCGGGGTGGAAAGAAGTTATAGGAACCATTACATGCATATGATTAATATTGGAGCGAAGTATGCTATTGGGCCGCATTTAACCATGCAAGCGGATGCTCCCATTGCTCTTAACAAAGACAGGGATTGGGGCGGGATAGTTTCAATTACGCAATGGGACGGCTATACAAAGAATGTGTCTTTTCTGTTTGAGGGAAGGGTTGGTTTTGGGGGGGCGGCCGGAGAAGGCAGCTATGCGAAACCATCTTTGGCATTTTTTCCGTATTTTCAAATAGGGGAGTCTTTCAGGCTTTCCATAGGCACAATAGGTTCGTTTAGCTTTGGGCATTTCAAAGACGATTTTATGCTGGATATTTTACCCAGATTGGAACTGGGGCTTAGGTGGTTCCGTTTAACAGGCGAAGTTGCCATCGGAATTTTGACATATAACGCCGAAATACACAATAAATTTGCATTATTTTGGGTAAAGGATATTTAGGCAAACTGCGTTTGCTATATTACTTGAAATGAGCCTTTTATTTTGAATGGAGGATAAAATGGGACCCGTAGGTGTAAAAGAACTGCTGTTGATATTGCTCCTTGTGCTGCTATTGTTTGGAGCAAAAAAGATTCCCGAATTGGCTAAAGGCTTGGGAATCGGGCTAAAGGAGTTTAGAAAGGCAACCAAAGAAGTAGATGATGATAATGCCAAATCCGCAAGCGATTTGCCTGCAAAAGAAAAATCTTCGGTAAATGACGGAAATAGCTGAAGACGGCGATGGCGGCAATAAGGAGATGCCGCTCACCGCGCATATAGGAGAACTGCGCTACGTGCTTATTCGCTGCGGTTGCGCAATTATCGTTTGTTCTATACCCTGCGGAATATACTGGAAAGATATTTTTGATGTAATTGTATTCCATTCGCTTAAATTATGCGAACCGGCTGTACACGTGATTTACACTGCTCCGGCTGAAACGGTGATGTTGAGCGTGAAGGTTGCCTTTATATGCGGCTTTATTCTCGCTTCCCCCATTGTATTTCAGCAGGTGTGGGGCTTTATATCGCCTGCCCTTTACAAAAAGGAAAAGATTTGGGTGCTTCCAACTGCGTTGGCTTCAACCGTTTGCTTTTTGTCCGGCGTGGTTTTTAGCTATTATCTGTTGCCCCTTGCGCTGAAATTTTTAACCGAGTTTGCAGCCGGCACTCTTGAACCTTTTTTTAAGGTAGATGAGTATCTCGATTTTTTGCTCAAACTTTCCTTGGCGTTTGGTTTTGCTTTTCAACTGCCAGTGGTTGCCTTTGTGCTTTCAAAACTTGGGTGGATCAACTACAAATTTTTGCTGCGCAATTTTCGTTATGCGATAGTGATCATATTTATAGTGGCGGCTATACTCACTCCTCCTGATGTTTTGTCTCAGATAATGCTAGCAATACCGTTGCTTGTGCTTTATGCCCTTAGCATTTTGATTTCCTTTTTAGCGGGGCCAAAAGAATGACAAGCGGAATAGGTTTTTCTGAAATACTTTTGGTACTGGCTATAATGGTAATTTTCGTTGAGCCAAAAAAAATTCCCGGCCTTATAAGGGAATGCTTTAAGATAGCCACACAGTTGCGTGAGGCGATAAAAAAGTTTATAGATGAGAAGCCATAGCCCTCATCTCCTGTTTTATCCTCTCTGCGCTTAGAATATTATCAAAAGGAAGGTGGGCTTCTATAGATTCGTTAAAAGTCCAATTATTCATCAATTCTTTCAAAGTAACTGAAAAGTAATTTCGCAGGTTGCTATCCGTTTTTTTGCATTGCTCAAGAATGTTGGGAATGTTGCTCCACAAATATATGATGTCTTCAAAATCGTGGCTCATTCGCAAATCCAATGAGCCTCTATGCAAAACGGCCTCAAATTTGGTAGCCAAAAAATAAGGCAGTTCAAACAGCTTTATTTGAATATTTTCACTCAACTGATAATTAAAAGAATGCTTTATTCCCCCTGCATACCATTTATTTGTGAAACCCATTTGCAAATTTGGAAGCATAATATCCACATGAACCCCATTGAAAATCCATCTGCAAATCGGAGCTTTCTCAGACATATCGTG
>JAISSJ010000035.1 GCA_031273195.1 Candidatus Fibrimonas sp. | reverse complement strand
ATTTCAGGAAATGAGATATTGCTTTTCTCCGATGGCATTTCAACTTTAAGCGATGCCGATTTCTTGAAAAACGCCAAGGCAAGCCGTCCCATACACTGCGTTGTTTCCTCTGCGAAATCCGATTACAGTGTTATGAAATTGATTGCCGGCAAAACGAGAGGCAAATTCGTGAATGTAAATGCCTTGTCTTCCGAGAAACTGAAAGACGAGTTGCTGAACGAGACGCTGCAATTTTTGGGAGCGGAGCACGGAGATTCAGTCCGCGAGGTATATCCGAGCATAGCCACGCCTGTTCAGGGCAATTTTTCGGTGGCAGGTATTTCCGACATAAACGATGCGGAACTGACTTTGCTTTTCGGGTTCGGCAGCAAGGTTGAGAAGCGCATAAAGGTAAAATTGGAAGCAAAGAATGCGGCAGACCAGGGAAATGCATATAAAATTTGGGCGCAGAAGAAGATTGCCGAACTTGATTTGAACTACGAAAAGAACCGCGCCGAGCTTACGGAACTAGGACAGCAATTCGGCATTGTCACCCGAAACACTTCGCTCATTGTGCTTGAAACCGTTAGTGACTACATTCTCTATAACATTGAACCGCCTGCCGAACTGCAAGCCGAATATCAGCGCAGACTGAAATGGCGTGAAGAAGATCAGCATAATATGGAACGTGATATGCTTAAAGAGGCAGTGGCGGCAGCCGAAAACATAAAAAAATGGTGGAATACCGATTTTACTCCTAAACAACCTAAGTATCCCACGCCGGATATATTGAGTAGAGATTCCGATAAACCTAGCTTCGCTAGAAACCTAGACAGAATTCCCAAAAATGCAGATGGCCTTAGGCTTCGGTCTTCTGAGGGAACGCCAAGTCCTAGTTCCGGTGGCCTTAACGAAGGTTATGCAGAAGGCGGCTCAGGTGGCATTGGCGATATGCTTGGTGCCTTAATGGGAGGCAGCGGCGGTAGCACGAGCGGTAGCGACGGAGGCAACAGCGGGCGGAGACTTTCCGGCAGCGGCGGCAAGCCGAGAGGGATAGGCAGACCTTATGAGGAGATAGAAAAAGAAGAAAGAATCTCTCAACCGACCATTATTATTAAACCTATTAAAAAAGATAACGATTATTTGAACAAATTGACGGGAAAACTCTCAGATGATTATCAAATATATTTTAAATTAAGAGATGATTATGCAAATTCGCCGACTTTTTATTTTGACATGGCAAACTGGTTCTATACGCACAACGACAGGGAAACCGCGCTTCGCATACTCACGTCCATTGCCGATTTGGAACTTGAAAATCCTTCGCTTTATCGTTTGCTCGGCTATCGGTTCAAAGAATACGGCGAGTATGCGCTGGAAAAGTTTGTTTGCCAGAAGGTGATTCAGTGGCGGCCTATGGAGCCGCAGAGCTACCGCGACTACGCTTTAGCCCTTGCCGACAACGGAGAGGAGCAGGCGGCGTTAGATGCACTCTATTCCCTGCTAACAAAGTCCTATCCGGACAAAATCTGCAATCGCAGCCGCGGAATAGCAGAAGTTGTGGTTACGGAAATGAATCGTTTAATTGCTAAAAACCCAAGTTTGAATACTTCAAAAATTGACAAACGTCTGCTCATAGATATTCCTGTTGATATTCGCGTGGTTATAAACTGGAATATGGACAACACAGACATTGATCTGCATGTGAAAGACCCGAACAACGAAGAGTGTTATTACAGCAACCGTGAAACGAGTATCGGCGGACATATGAGCAACGACAACGCAAGTGGTTACGGGCCTGAGCAATACCTTTTGAAGAAAGCGGTAAAGGGAAAATACCGAATTTATATCAATTATTTCAGCGACCGCCAATTTACCTCCGCAGGTCCGTCAACCATTATGGCGGAGATTTTCACAAAATTCGCCGACAAAACCGAGCAACGCCGAGTTGTGTCTTTGCAAATGTCAAATGCAACGAAAAAAGACAAGGGAAAAGTGGAGATAGCGGAATTTCAATATTTCCCTCTAGAGAAATCTTTGGCGCCGCCTGAGTAGGACTGTGTTGTTTGCCGTTTTGTTTTGGTAACGGTGTTGTAAAGGAACCGGTCTGTTTTTTCTCTGAAATCAAGACTATCCGAAACCATGTATGCGTTTGCCTGTCCCGGCGAAACAGCCGTGTTCATTGACGACCTCCAACTCCAAACATACCCAAACCCAATCGCAAAAGCAAAAACCAATGCTATAAGCACATATGCCAATATTTTTCCGGCACTCAACATGCCGATGTTTACAATGCCTTCTTTATCAAGCACAAAAGCGGCAAGGAAAAGAACTGCGAAAATAATGCTAAGAATGCCCGAATATATAAAACCATATTTCCAGATTTTACGCAAATCTATAGGCAGCTTGCCCACCAGTTTGCCGGATTCACCGTTCATCATAAACAGATAATTCTCTTTTTTATACTTTGTGTTAAGCACCCACACGGGAAAAAGCGCATAACTCGGCTTGCTGCCCTTAACACTAACAGATGAACTTTCAATTTTAACCGAATTGTAGCCTGAAACCGAGCGGGCAAATTCGCTTTCTACCGAAGTTTTGATTCTTTCCGCCGCCCTTTCCTTGCTTTTTTCCGCATCCACATCGTATTTCTCTGCAAGATAGCCCGCTAAAAAGGAAGTGTGAAATTCCCGCAATTGTTTGTAATCAAAAGGCTCTATGGCATCCATATAAGTATCGTCCATTCTTTCGGAGCCGTCAACGGGTATTTTTTCAAAAGATATGCTGCCGTCTCGCACTATGGAATAGAAACTGGTTTCCGTATAGTAGAAAGAGGAATCTTGCCGTTTTTTTTCTTTGGTTGCCTTGTAGCACACACGCCCATCGGCTTCCGCATCAAAGAGCCAAAAGGGAACATAAACTCCTTGTATGTTGTTTATATGGTTGTCTTCGGTGAAAAAATCCGGCAGAAGGCGTTTGCCTTTGTTAAAATTTTTTAGGGCTTCCACTGCGGCTTTTTTGTCTCGCTTAAAGGGAATTAGATAATCGGGTTTTAAAAATCCGGAAAGTCTTTGGCTCACAATCTGGGCATTGCCGCAACAGGGGCACACCATAGCAACGGTGTTTTTATCGCCCAGGAGTTCCGCCCCGCAAGAAGGGCAGGAGCTTGAACTCAAATCATCAAATTCTCCGGCTTCCCATGTTTCCCCGGCTTCTTCCGCCCATCCGAAGTAATCCTTTGCCGGAGCAGCGATTTCCTTTTGATATTCCTCAAGTGCTGCAATTTCAAATTCCGTATCGCAATAAGGGCATTTCATTTTTTGGCTGGAACTATCAAACTTAACCGCTCCGCCGCAATTAGGGCATTTGTATTCCTTTATCATCTTGGCTTTCCGCACTCGGCGCAGAACTTGCCCGTGTTTCCGGCGTGTCCGCAAGGGCATTGCCAAGGGGAATTCGGGGAAGGTTTTCCGCATTCAGCGCAAAATTTGCCGGTGTTCCCCGCATGACCGCAAGAACACGCCCATGCAATTGCTCCACTTGCCGGAGCAGGAGTTATTTGCTGCGCAGGCTGAGGGTTTTGTTGCCCCATTTGGAACAAGGCTTGCGGATTCATGCCGCCCGCTTGAGCCGCCATTCCCATGCCGAGGAAACCTGCCATAGCACCGCCCTTATTCTCCGCCGCAGAACGCATCGCATCGCTTTGAGCACTCACCAATGAAGCCGCCGCCATAGACGGGTCTCGCATCACTGCCGCCGCTTGAAGCTGTTTTATTTTACTTTCATCTTCGGGAGAAGCGGTGCATGTAATTCCAAAATTTGCAATTTCCAAGCCCCTACCTTCTCTCCACTTTGCGCTAAGGGCCTCGTTGAGAATTTCCGCCAGTTTCTCGGTGTGGAAGGAAATTTCGTGGTACTCCAAACCTGTGCCGAGTTTTGCAAGCGATGGCCCCAAAACGGTGATTATCTCGGATTTAAGCTGGCTGTCAATTTTATCTCTGGTATATTGCTCATCCACATTGCCGCAGACATTGGCATAGAACGCCGCCGGATTAACCATACGATAGGAATATTCCCCGTTTGCCCTCAAACTTATGGTGAGGCGCAGATTTATGTTCGGGTCAACTACAAGGTAGGGAATGGGATTTGGCGTACCGTATTTATTTCCCAGTATTTCTTTTGTATTGAAATAATAAACGCGCTGATCTTTGCCGGGGCTTCCGCCGTATTTAAAACGCTCCGCCATGTTTTTGATAGAGCCTATAAGCCCCTGCCCCAGTCCCCCGTAAAAAATACTCGGCTCCGAAGACTGGTCATAGGTATAACGCCCCTCTTCGGCACAGAACTCCGCAATGCGGCCATTGTCCACAATAATAGCGGCTTGCCCCTTGTTCACCACAAGGCCGGAGCCGTTGGAGATGATATTGTCTTCCCCTTTGGTATTGCTGCTTCTTTTGCTTGTCCTTTTCTGCCCTTTGACCGCCAATACGTCCGCTTCCATGCTCTCGCACACAAAAAATTCCAGCCATTGGTCTGCCAGCACACCGCCCGCAGCACCTATCGCTGCTTTTAACAATCCCATAAAAGCTCCTTTACGTTAAATTTTTGTGAATATAGAAATCTACACCAAAAACAAAATGTGTTCACGCAAAAACGCCAATTCCTGCGACATTTTCTGCAATGCGGCACGGTCTTTTTTGGGCATTTCCCACCGAATAGCGGGTAAATTCGTCCCCTGCTTGCGCACCATGAGGATATTGGTGAAGGTATCTTCAATTTCGCTAACTATTTCAAAGGGGAACTTGGCGGCAATATCGCCTTCTTTCGCAAGGGACGCCGGGGTTAAATAGTTTGCCCGAATACCGACGTAATTAAGAACATTCGGCACCTTGTCCGATTCAAACTCAATGCCCCAATCTGGCACGGAAACCCGTGTTCCCGTGAAGGCAGCCGGCACTATATTTTTACAGCCCGTGAGCCGTGCGGCTTGAACGGTTGCGGGGTTTTTGAATACCGTGCGTTTATCGCCAAAGACTTCGTTTTTGCCACCGTTCATTATCACAATATTGTCGCACAACCTGTAAACTTCGCTGCGGTTGTGCGATACATACAGAACCGGTTTGTTAAAACGTTTGACCAGCTCTGCCAGTTCAGGTTCAAGTTCATAACGCAAGTGGCTATCCAAAGCGGCGAAAGGTTCGTCAAGCATCAGTATATCAGGTGAGCCGGCAAAGATACGTGCCAGTGCGCACCGCTGTTTCTCGCCGCCGGAAAGCTGGCAGGGGTGTTTGTTCAGGTGCGGAGCTATGTGAAAGGTTTCTGCCAGTTCCTCTGCGATAGTTTGTTTTTCATGGCCGGTTTTATCTTTTACGCCGGTAATGATATTTTGTCGCACGGTCATATTGGGAAATAGGGCATAATCCTGAAATAAAAAACCTGTGTTGCGTTTTTGCGGAGGCAGGTTGATTTTTTTTTCGGAATCAAACAGCACAACGCCGTTCAATTCAATTCGCCCTTTGTCCGGCTTGGAAATGCCGGCAATGCAACGAAGGGTCATGCTCTTGCCGCTGCCTGATGCGCCCATCAACGCAGTTGCGCCGGGTTTGGCCACAATATTCACATCAAGGGAAAAGCCGCTAACATTTTTGCTGATATCGCACACTAGCATTGCTACCCCCGAACGTTTGGCTTGTTGAACACATTGATCAAAATCATAAATACAACAGATACCGCAAGGTTGAGCATCACCCAGTAAAACGCCATATCGTCTTGGTTTATCTGCCAAAAATAGGCTACGGATGTGGAGATGGTTGCGGTTTTGCCGGAGATATAGCCTGCGACCATGCTGGTTGCGCCGTATTCGCCCAGCCCACGTGCGAATGCTATCACCGTTCCCGCTATAATTCCGTGCTTGCAGTTGGGAAGGAGTATTCTAAAAAAGATATATATTTCGGATAGTCCGAGGGTTCGTCCGGCATCCAGCAGATTTTGGTCAAAACTTTCAAATGCGCCACGTGCTGTTCTGTACACAAAGGGAAATGCGATAATGGCAACGGCTATCACCGCCGCATACCAGCGCATGGTGATTATCACCGAGAACAATTCTTGAAGTTTTGAGCCTATCAAACTTCTGGGCGAGAGCCACACAAGTATAAAATAGCCCACCACTGTTGGGGGCAGCACCAAAGGAATAGTTAGAATAGTATCGCAAATGCCCTTGACCCATCGCGGCAAACGCAAAACGGCGTAAGCCAAGAAGATGCCAACGACAAATGCAGCAGAAGTTGCAATAACAGTGATTCTAAGCGAGTTGTATAAAGGAAACAAGTCCACTTTATTTTACCACCCCGAATCCTATCTTCTCAAACACCGCTACCGCTTCGGGCGAGCTTAAAAAATCCAAAAAAGCCTTTGCCGCCTTGGGGTTCTTTGAGCCTTTGAGCACGGCAGCAGGATAGACCACCGGTTTATGGCTGCCTTCCGGCGCAAAGGCTACAACTTTTACATTCTTTGCCGTAGCTGCATCGGTGGCATACACCACACCGCAATCAACAACGCTTAAACTTTCCACTTGAGCCAGCACCTTCTTTGAATTTGAACCGAAAAAGGCTTTTTTGGAAACAATATCCCATCCTTTCAAGGACTTGAATATCTCTTCCGAATACTGCCCAATAGGCGCAGCGGAATTGCCAAGTGCTACGAGCGACACTTTATTGGTTAAAACATCCTCAAAAGAAGAAATGCCTTTTGTGCTGTTTTGCGGCACAATCAGTACCACCTTATTGACCAGCAAGTTTCTGCGTGTTGCGTCGTCTGTGAATTTGCCGGTCAAATCATTCATCTGCTTTTGACCGGCAGAGATAAACAAATCAGCATCGGCGCCGTTTTCAATCTGGGTTTTCAGTTTGCTGCTGGAAGCGAATTTAAAAGAAAGCGTTAAATCCGGTACAACAACTTTGTACAGTGTTGCAATTCTATTTAACGCTTTTGTGAGGCTTATGGCAGCAAACACATTCATTTATTTAACTACCACAAACCCTATCTTTTCGAACACCGCTACTGCTTTAGGCGAACTCAAAAAATCTAAGAAAGCCTTTGCTTCTTTTGGATGTTTTGAGCCTTTGAGCACAGCCGCAGGATAAACCACCGGCTTATGGCTGCCTTCCGGAGCGGAGGCTACAACTTTTATGTTCTTTGCCGTAGCCGCATCGGTTGAATACACCACGCCGCAATCAACGCTTGCGCTTTCCACCTGGGAAAGCACTTCCTTCACATTTGAACCCAAGGAGGCTTTTTTGGAAACAACTTCCCATCCCTTTAGGAAGGTGAATATTTCTTCCGAGTATTGCCCCACAGGTACGGAGGAATTGCCAATCGCTATAAGCGACACTTTATTGGTCAAAACATCATTAAAGGACGAGATGCCCTTTTTGCTGTTTTGAGGCACAATAAGCACCACCTTATTGGTCAGCAAATTTTTCCGTGTTGCATCGTCTGTGAATTTTCCGGTCAAATCGTCCATCTGCTTTTGCCCGGCAGAGAGGAAGAGATCTGCTTCGGCACCGTTTTCAATCTGGGTTTGCAGCTTGCCGCTGGAATCAAAATTGAAGGAAAGCGTCACATCCGGTGCTGCTGTTTTGTACAGCACGGCGATTTCATTTAAGGCTTCCGTGAGGCTGGCGGCGGCAAAAACATTAAGCGATGGCTTCGCTTTGCCATCGGTGGCAAAGGAAACCGTGGCGCATAATGCGATAAGCGCGACCAGCAGAAGTTTTGCGCGTTTTGAGAATATAGTCATACAGCCTCCTTATTTAAATGCGTAGTTTAAGGCCAATTCAAAACGGTTCAGTTTTCCGCTATCAACCTTGCCTATATAATCTGTTTGCAGTCTAGCATATTCAAAACCGATGAATGCTGTTTCGGCAACATTGTATTTCAAATTTCCGAATATGGTCATGGTCTTGTTCGGACCGCTTGAAGGCTCCGTATCCTCATCAAGGGATTCAAGTCCTAGCCCGCCGGCAAAAGAAAAATTAGCCGGGAGTTTCACGGTAAGCGCACCCCAGCCGCCAATTGAGTAGCATCCTTTTTCACGGTCTGCAGATCTACGGCAGTTGCTTATGTTCAAAGTTCCGTCACTGTAATTTTTAAGGTTTTGTCCGTAGAACATTTCACCGGAAAGGCCTATTATATTAATTACAGGCACAGCTAAACTGGCAACGCCACCCAAAGCAGACGGGTACTTATCCTTCTTTTTATCGTCTGGCATTTCCTTAATTAAGGCAGGTTCTCCCGTTCCATAAACTCCACCGAGAGTTAGTTCCAAATTCTGCTTTTCGCCGGCCCAAGTAGCTGGAATTTTTACCTTGACAGAGCCTTGGAAAGCCGGCAATATGGAATTGGTGGTATTGGTGCTATGAGTGGATGCGGTGTCTATGTTACTAAGGGTAACACCGTCGCGGTTATCGGTTGCGGCCACGGCTATTTCGGCTGGCCCGAGAGCTTGCGTTAAGCGAAGCATCGGACGACGAGTTCCCAAAGAACCCGAAGCCTTGAGGCCGGATTGACTGAGCGTGGGTACGCTCAAGGGGCCAATCAAGTCATTGGTTTGACCTAACAACAGGGTGAAGCCCACATCCTTGAATTTGACCTGCCCATAAGATTGCCTTATGCGAAGGTTGCCAACTCCGTTATTGTTGCGGGCGTTGTTGTTTGCGAAGTCGATTTCAAATTTTCCGGATATTTCCGGTTTGCCTTCTGCTTGAGGCCCGGCCAGATTGAAACCTACCCTTGTTTGGTTCACATTAAAGGCAAAGCGGCCCTCGCCGTCCTCTGCTTTTGTCGGAACTCTTTCTGTCCAATTGTTACCATCGTTATTGCCGTCTTCATAAACGGCATTGGCTTGCAAAAAGCCATACAGGGAGATTTTTGTCCCCCCCACATTTACGACGGGAACCTCTTGTGCCGAAGCTGACGAGACAGCGGCAAATGCAGCGGCAACGGATAGTTTTGCTAGCCGTTGTAATAAGCTGGTTTTCATCATTTTTTCCTCAAAATAAAAAAAGGCGTGTGTCTCTCTATAGCTGTACGAAACAGTCATAGCACGCCTTTGTGTATGATAACCCACTTGGGTTACAAGGTACAAATATAGAAAAAATTATAATTTTGTCAAGGGTAAAAGGAAAAAAACTATGAAAAAGGCACCCTATTTATATCGGCAAAGAAAAATACATCATCTCCAAACGCATAAAAATAGGTGAAAACCCGCTTTTTTGTTGTAAAATCGCGATAGGCAGTAGATAAACAACTATTTTTGCCTGTAATGATAGCTTCCTGCGCTTCATGGAAAAATCCGCGCCATGACCAATTTTTGCCACGGTAATCGAAAATTACAACTTTCCCCGAAATCCATTCAAAATTATAGGAAATTTGGTTCCCGTGCCTGTCGCACAGATAAATCCTTATCACTTCCGGCAGTTCGCTGCATAGCTTTGTGAG
>JAISSJ010000001.1 GCA_031273195.1 Candidatus Fibrimonas sp. | reverse complement strand
CGCCCCAGCGCTAGGCCATAGATATACGCTCACAGCCTACGGTAACACCGCTTGCCTACGGCTAGCGGTGGGCTACGCCTTAGTCCTGGACGCAACGCACAGACTGCAAGTTAGACTTGTAGTTGTAGCTCCAGTAAGCGTCGTCGCGGTCGTAGAGCATGTACCGGATGTAGGCGAAGTCGCTGTAGTCTTCGCGCTCATTGGCACTCCACCAGTTGCCGTAGTCGCCGACATTGAGGAAACTGCCATCCGAACCGCCGTCGCCGCCCGGCAGGGCCGAAAACCCGTACTGGTCGGTACCGTTGCCATTGTTGTACCAGCCACTTGTCGACTTCAACTTCCTTCCTGCAACTGAATAACCGCCTACATAATCCATAAGAACATCCCAATCATCACCGCTTGGAATATGCCAACCACTAGGGCAAATACCCCTGTGCTTGGACTGTATCTGGCTGGAGCAGTAATTGGAATTGCAGCTTGACTCAAAACCCATCGCTGTCGACCAGTCATACAAGCGACCGTAAATTTCGCAGTTGGAATCCAAGTCTCCGTAACACTTGCTACCTGAAGCGTTGTAATTCAAATTATCCGCAAACCAAACCTGCTCGCCTATACGCACCGTCCTGTAGGTTTGACCGCTGTAAACCAATGAGCCGTAGGTACCAGAAAAACCTGCCAATGAACTGGAACTGGGAGCCAGCGAGCTAGAGCTTGGAACTGCAGAACTACTGCTTGGTGCGATGCTCGACGAACTCACCGGAGCAGACGGATTGGAATAACCGCCACCGCTCGCTAGCTCCTCTAGCTCCCCGCATAACAAGCAAGGCAGGTCATCCACATTACTGCTGCCGCAGCCAAAAACTGCTAGCACGGCACACATAGAAAATAGCAACCGCTTCATAGATTTACCCCCAAATTGAAACCAAGCGTGCGATTGTAAATGCCAAAAATATCATCATAGTTATATATATTAATCATGCCATAGTCATAAAACATGCCTATATAAAACATCCCAATATCAAAACCCAAGCCCATGCTAATGCCAAAATCAGTACCGTCAAAATCGCCATCAGCCCCTACACATAAATCAACATACGGACCGGCATTAATCCTAACCGCAGAAAGTTTAAGCGAAAGCAACAAAGGAACCTCAATATAACGCAAAGTTACAACATCACCCAGTCTATCTTCCGCTCCCCTTTGGATATACATAAGGCCCGGCTGAAAATGGAACCAACTGCTCGGAGCTATATCAAGAACCAAACCCAACTGAAACCCTGTAACAGAATTATAAGGGCCGTCATATCTATCTATGTACAAATGAGAAAAGTTCAAGCCTCCCCTAATGCCAAGCGACACAATTCTTCTATCCCCTTCTTCCGAATCGCCTTCCTCATACTCGTCCGCAACAGGCGACTCATACGGCTCGTCCACAACGCACGGGTCATTGGCAGCCTTCTCCTTCAACTCGTCTATCAAGTCATTCACATTCATCCCGCCAATCGCGCTGGAAAGTTTTTTCACATCCAAGCCACCACCGGCAGCAGAAGCCGCATTCAAAATATTCTGCACAAAACTCTCAATAGGCCTCACATACTCCTCCGCTCCAAGCGGCAATTTCTGCTTAATGCCGTCTATCGTACATTCAATCATAAACGCCTTAGGCTCCTTAAGCTCGGCCTTCTTGCCAAAAGGAGACGCAGCCAAAGCCATGTTCTTGGCAAGGGTAGAGGAACAATCCTTCAACTGAGCGGGAAAGCCGCTCTGTATTTTGGAAACAAGCTCGTTGATGTTAAATTTATTCACGCACTCCTTTTTAGCTACCGGAGCTGCGACAGGCTCAGGTGGAGGCTTGGGAGGCGCAGGTGGAGGCGTGGGTGCAGGCACGGGCGCAGGCGTGGGTGCGGGTGCGGGGGAAAGCCCTGGCACTTCCTCAAACAGCTTGGGAGCCTTAGCCTCAAGAATGGCAAGCAAACCCCTCAAATCCTTGGAATCCCCTGTGAACGAACCAATAAGGGTGCTGTTCCGAACCCTGTAAAGCTCCACCTTGATTGTCAACTCGCCGCTGAAACGCCCTATGCGGCCCTGGGATATGTAATCCGCGCTTATCTTCCGGCCCAAATCCGCCAAGCAGGTGGCCTCCCGGCATTCCTTTTCCGCCCGCTCCTCAGAGCCCAAGCGGTCAATTATGCTCTGCTGGGTCATAATTCCATAGCGGTTTTTAGGCAAAACCTTGCCCGCTATGTCCCGGAGCTTGTCCGTAAGATAGCCCAAATCATAGACGTCTATGGAATCGCGGTCATCAACGGTGTGCATTATCGCTATACGTTCCTGCTGCCCATACACGGCAAAAGCGAGGAACAAAGCAACGCTCAGTATCTTGTTCATAATTTACTCCAAAACCAGCCTTTGTTATCTGCATTAAATTCATGAGGTAAATATAGTAAAAATTTGAGGTTATGGAGTTTTGAATTTATTCAAATATTCTGCCGGTGACATGATTAATGGTTCATTGGGAAAATGTTTTAGGTTACCTGAAATAAGCAATGAGCCTGTGGCTTTAGCTACATCATAAAATTTCCTGTCGCTTTCATCCGGCAAAACTATTTTGCTTGGCTCTACATTTACCAAATTTCCACATTCAAATAACCCATTCAAAATATTCTGTACGTGTTCCTGTTTGAAATTAAATTTAGGTCTGTTTAGAACATCCTTGTATTCCTTGCAAATATCAGGATTTAAATAAACGCCGACTTCTCCATATAATACCAATTCTACAACCCTTGCAGGATTTCCATTTGATGACCATATTGCAGAAACTAAAATGTTTGTATCAAGAACTAAGCTAGCCATTTAATCTTGCTGACCGAATTTCGTTTTCAATTTCTTCTTCAGACAAAAATCCTCTCTCTTCCGCCTCTGAACGCATTTCATTTAAAGCTATTAGTGCTTTCAATCTTTTTATAAATCCTACAGTTTTATCAAAACCGCTTTTGACTTCCGGAACTTTGAATACTATAGCCATAGGCTTGCCGTTATCCATAATGGCAAATTCATTTTCCTGTTCTAATTTATTCAACATAAACGGAATTTCCGTTAATTGCTGAGTTCCTATAGCATTCATAGATACCTCTAAAAGAAATATAGTAAAAATGATGATTAACCGGTTTTCTATATTTACCCCTGCGGAGGATTATTTTTTACCTACCTTTTGCGACGCCTCAGCAAAATAACCCTTTTTGGAGGCTTTATGGATAATAAAATCCTGTTGCTTAATTTGCTTTGTGCCCTTTTCCTTGCCTGTACCCACGGCTCCCTGGAAAACCAGGACAAACTCTACATAGAAATGCTTGACGTTGGGCAGGGACTCTCCTTTCTTATAAAAAGCAAAGATTGCAACTCCCTCTACGATACCGGAACCCCAAACTCAGGCTTAGACACAATGCTCCAAAACAGAGACATAAAAACCCTATGCTCCGTTGTTCTAAGCCACCGCCACAACGACCATACAGGCGGCATCGCTACGCTTGCTAAAATGGCAAAAAACGGCGAAATTCGCATAAAAAGAGTGATTTATGCAAGCGATTCCGCCGAGGAACCCTTTATAACGCTCTTAAACGAAGCCGGTATTGAAACGCAGGAAATTTCCCGGGGCGATACCCTTGCGGACTTTTTGCCCTGGACAACCCGAATTCTATTCCCCGTTAAAAATTCCTCGCTCACCGAAAATGCCGCCAGCATCGCTATGCGGCTGAGCGATTCGCAAAACAGCTTCCTGTTTATGGGCGATTTGGAAGCCCCCCAGGAAAAAAGCATTTTGGAACTGGAACCCCTGCTCTCCGCCACAGCCCTGCAAACAGGGCATCACGGCTCCAAAACCTCCTCATCCTGGGATTTTCTGGCGCAAATTCAGCCGAAAATGGCATTCATAAGCGCGGGCAAAAACAATTCCTACGGGCACCCGCACCCCGAAACCCTAGCCAAACTCCGCCTTATCTTGCAAGACTCAACGCAAATATTCCGTACGGATACGGATGGAAGCGTTGAACTTGAATGGGTTTACAGGGTTGGAATGTGGAGCCGCTAACCGATTTTAATTTTCTATATTCCAGAAAATATGCCTAGCATTCGTTGGATAAGAAATGTAACTGTAAATGGCGTTAAATGCGCACTGGAAATAATGGTTGGCATGCAACACATAGCAGACCGCTGTTATGTGCGCATAAACCAGGAACCGGAATTGTGGTTTACGCCAGTTTCAGACTCTCGCGATGAAGTAGTGAGAGAAGCCATGCAGATCTTATATCAACGCTTACAGGGCATGGAAGTTTTAAATTTAGACGGGACGCCTTTTCAATGGGAATAAATCCACTTTACCTAACTATACACGGCCATTTTTACCAGCCCCCCAGAGAAAATCCTTGGACTGGAATGGTTGAGTTGCAAGATAGCGCAGCGCCGAATCACGATTGGAATGCGCGAATAGCAGAGCAATGCTATTCTCCTAACGGTGCTTCGCGCATCCTTTCCTCAAACGGGCGCATAGAGTCTATAGTGAATAACTATAGCTACATGAGCTTTAACTTTGGCCCAACCCTGATGAACTGGATTAGAGTTCAAAAGCCGGACGTTTACAACAACATAAAAGAAGGCGATGTGCTTTCCGCAGAGCGGCTTGACGGGCATGGGAATGCAATAGCGCAGGTGTACAACCACATAATCATGCCGCTGGCCTCCGAAAAAGACAAGTTAACGCAAATCCGCTGGGGCATTCAGGAGTTCATGTTCCATTTCAACAGAAAGCCGGAAGGAATGTGGCTCGCCGAAACAGCCATAAATATGGATACTGTTGTTGCCCTGATAAAAGAGGGAATAAAATTCACAATCCTCTCGCCCAAGCAGGCGGAATCGTTCAAGTCGCTCAAAGATAAAGCCGAATGGATAGATTGCTCCAAAGGAGATATAGACACAACAAGAGCCTACAGAATAATTCCAAAAGATTCAAAGGGAAACAGAATTTGCGACGGGCATTTGGATGTGTTCTTTTACAATGCGGAACTCTCCACAGCGGTTAGCTTTGAGCATCTGCTGAAAAACGGTGCCAATTTCGGGAATAAGATTTTAGGAGCCATAAACAACAGCAAAACCGGAAGCCAGTTGATTTCCATAGGAACGGACGGAGAATCTTACGGGCATCACGAACCCTTTGGCGATATGTGCGCCGCATGGCTGTTTGAAAAATTTTGCCCGCAAAGCAACATTATCCCGGTGAACTACGGCTGGTACCTGGAAAAAAATCCGCCTGAATTTGAAGTTCAAGTAAAGGGAGCCCACGGTGAAGGCTCGGCTTGGAGCTGCGCGCACGGAGTTGGCAGATGGTACAGGGATTGCGGCTGTTCAACAGGCGGCGGGCCGGGCTGGAATCAAAAATGGAGAACGCCTCTAAGGCAGGCTTTTGATAAGGTAAAGAAAGTCGCAGATGAAATTTTTGAAAGAGAGATGCCCGTTTTAAGCAACATTAAATGCTGGGATGTAAGGGACCAATACATTGATGTTATTCTTGAGCCGGAAAACCCGGAGCGCAAGGAAGAATTTGCCGTAGCTATTCTTCGCTCCCATGCGGAAAAAGAAGACAGAGTAAATTTGTTCTCCCTTTTGGAAATGCAAAAATTCTGCCTGTATTCCTATACCAGTTGCGGTTGGTTTTTCAATGACATCGAAGGGCTGGAGCCGGTGCAAAATATGCGTTACTGCTTGCGGGCAATAGAGCTTTTGAAGAAATTTTTGCCGGACGGAAACACCTTGGAAAACGAGGTTTTAACCATCTTGAGCAATGTGAAATCCAACGAGCACGGCAAAACAGGAACGGAAATCTGGACGGAATATGTACGCCCGAAAATACCCATGCACTATCTTTTAATAGCTGCAGAAGCTGCAAAAATACATCTGAAGCTGCCTCATCAATCCTCTTCGCACATAAAAGCGAACTCCATAAAAAGCAGAGACAACCAGTTGATTTTGCAAGCCACCTACACAAGCCCGGACACCTACGAGAGCAAAAGCGCAAGCGTTCTGGTTGTCACCGATTCCATAGGCAGGGCAAAAATTGTTTTGCAGCCGATAAACGCCCATTCCAAGCGCATACCGATTTTTGTGGAAAAAGACGAGTTGGATCAAACGGACTTCAAAAAACTCTACCCCAGTGCCTTTGTGTTCAGAATGCACGAGCTTCCGCAAGATATTTTGGCGGAAATCAACGAAATGCACTCAATGATAAAGCTCTCCGTTATCAGCAAAGGCTTGCTGGAATTTTCCGAAGAATTCGGAATAAGCATTGACTGCCTTGCAGACCGCTCAAACTCGCTTGCCACTCCGTTAAGGCAAAACATGATACTCAACCTCACAATAAAAATTAGGTTGCTGGCGATAGAGGCCCTTTACAATGATTCCACATCCGCTTTTGAAAGGATAGAGGATTTAAAGGAAGAGTTTAAAGCATTGAAAATTCCGTTAAACTCCATTGTGCTGGACAAGTTGTTTATAGAGAGGCTGGTTAAATTGATTTCAAGGGTACAGGAAATGCAAAACCTGGAACTGGACAACAGCGAAAAACTGCAAAAACTCGTGAGCAAAATAACGGAGCTAATAACCATAGCGGACTGGTTTAACCTGAACATCAATAAGTACGATCTGGAAAACAAAAGCTACGATGCCTATCTGCTGTACAAGAAGAATCGCACAAAATATGCTGTTTTAAAGCCCATGTTTGAATGGCTGAATTTTGATATTTAAAAAAAGCCGGTTGCCTTTGGCCTCACCGGCTTTATCTGCGTGGAGTCCTGGTGAAAATCCTTCTTTTTTAGGGCCTGCAAAAATTCCTGCGCAGTCCATTCTTCGTTGGAGAGCCTGCCCCGCAAAAGCGCAACAAAAATATGCATTAGCATTTCGCAGTCATATCCGGCGCGGTGCATTTCGTCTTCTTTGGTTTTCAAGGAAATTTCGTTTCTGGCTTCAAGGGCCTTAGCCAAGGTTGCCAGCTTATGATTCGGAAGCTGTATTATATTGCGAGCCATCTTTATGCTGTCTAAAATAGGCTGCGTTGGAGGAGGAACGGAATGTTTGCCGTAGGCTGCGCTCAAAAATCTTTTGTCAAATGCGTCTGCATTGTGCGCAACAAGGCAATTTGAGCTGTCGCAAAAAGTTTTGAATTTTTGCAGAACCTCCGTGCAGGAGGGTGCGTTCAAAAGCATTTCATCTGTTATTTTGTTTACCTTAGAGGCCTCGGATTCGGGAGAAATGGGTTTTGAAGCCTTTACCAAAGACTGAAATTCATCCAGTTTCTCCGGAACCATGCGCCCCCGGCTTTCCTTAACGGAAAAAAGGATTGCGCCTATTTCTATTATTTCATCTTTGCTTACGTCCAAGCCGGTTGTTTCCAAGTCAAAAGCGATAATTTTCACGAAATTGCTCATTGGGGGAACGTAGTAAAATTTAATTTACTACGTTGCATTTTAATGTTGGATTCCATAATAAAAGAAACGGCTGAAAATCCGGATGCTGTTGTTATTTGGCTGCATGGGCTTGGCGCAGACGGCTATGATTTCGCAGATATAATACCCGAACTTGGGCTGCCGCCCAATGCCGCTATAAGATTCATTTTTCCTCATGCACCTGTAATGCCTGTTAGCATAAATAACGGTTATAAAATGCGCGCCTGGTATGATATTGCCTATGTGGATTTGGAACGGAACCCTGATATTGAAGGTATTGAAAAAAATTCCAGGCTGGTTGCGGAGCTAATAGACTATGAAATTGACAAAGGCATAAATCCGGAAAGAATTTTGCTAATAGGTTTTAGCCAAGGCGGAGTTGTGGCCCTGCACACGGCAACACGCTACGGCAAAAAACTCGCCGGAGCGGCAAGCCTTTCATCCTATTTTCCAACAGCGCAAACAATGCCCTTGAATGCGGCAAATGCAAAACTCCCGGTGTTTTTTGGCCACGGGAATTTTGACGATGTTGTTCCCGCAGCCCTAAGCAAAAAAGCATTTGATTTTCTCAAATCAAACGGAAACCCGGTTGAAAGGCACACCTACGATATGCAACATTCGGTGTGCATGGAGGAACTGAAGGAGCTTGGACGCTGGGTTAATGCGTTCTTTCAATAATCAACGCTGCTATGTTCCGCAGGGTTTCCGTGTTTCTGCCCCGCAATCCTTCCAAATGCGTCAAGGATTTGTTGTAAAGCTCCGTAGCTTTCTGCTTTGATGCTTCCAAACCTAAAACCGCAGGGTAAGTCGCCTTTCCGTTTTTAACGTCCGAGCCAACATCTTTGCCGAGTTTCTCGGTTGAACTCTCTATGTCCAAAATATCATCTACAATCTGAAAAACAAGCCCGATTCCCCGCCCGAATTCCCTAATGTGCTCCAAATCTTCCTTCTCCGCATTCGCAAGCAAAGCGCCTATCACCAGCGAAGCCTCTATTAAAGCGGCGGTTTTATGATGGTGAATGTAATCCACCGTTGCCAAATCAACAGATTTCCCCTCCGATTCAATATCTATAATTTGCCCGCCTATCATGCCTCTGGTTCCAAGAGAATGCGCAAGTTCCTCAATTACAGCGGCGCTTCCGGCGCGGGCAATCAGTTCAAACGCAAAAATACAAAGGGCATCACCTGCCAAAACAGCGGTGGCTTCGCCGTAAACTTTATGAGTAGATGGTTTTCCCCGGCGAAAATCATCGTCATCCATGCACGGCAAATCATCGTGTATCAAGGAAAAGGTGTGCAGCATTTCCAAAGCGCACATCGCCAGGCAAATTGACTCGGACTGCTTTCCGCCGAAAAATTCGTAAGCAGCCCGCGCAAGAGCCGGGCGAAGCCTTTTTCCGCCTATCAAAAGCGCATAGCGCATTGCCGAATGCAAAGTACCCGGAATCTCATTTTCGTTTGGGATATAACTCCTCAAACACTCTTCCGTTAATTTGCCCGCAGACTCCAAATAGGCTTCTGCTTTTTTTGCCATATTGGCCATATCATCCATAAAATCCCCCCTCTACTCGGATTTTTTTTCTGTTTTTCCAAATACGCTGCCAAAATCCTCATCATCCGCCTTTACTTTCTCCGCTTCTATATAAGCCGTGTCTATGGCCGGTTTTTGAGCAACGTCTTTTTTTATTTGCTTTCGCAAAAAAATGTTAAAATACAATATACCGCCTATAATCACAATCACGGGCAAAAATGCTAAAAGAATAAACTTAAGCATGGCTAATCCCAAATGTCGTCTAAGCCACCCTTGCACTTTTCCCACGTAACTTCATTTTCGCTCATAATATTCAATATATGGCTATAAACCTCCGTGTTAGTGAAACCTTTCCAAATGCGCCTCTCAACGGTTTCACCGGTTTCGTTGTCAATAACCCTCAATACATCAAAGTACTTTTGGTTGTCTTTGTATTCGGTCACTATCACTTTGGAAAGCGCACCGTCTAAAATTCTCTTTACAAACCGAACTATGGAGCTATTGAATTCATTTTCGTTGTCTTGCAGGGTTTGAAAGTCCCTGAAGGGCCTGCCGTAATGCAGCCAGTAACGGAGAGCCAAAGCTATGGCAACATCGCGAATAGCAGAGCGGAATGCGAATTTATCTTCCAGTTTGCCGCCATGCCAGGAAATCAAAGTAAGGGGATTATCCTTATTGGGTTCTATGCGGGTTCCCTGGCCGGGGGTCACCGCCTTTATTTTCAAGGGAAGCCTGCCCAAAAGCTGCCACGCCTTTGTGTAAATAATGCAAAGGCGAACAAAGGGGCTTTCATGCTCGGTGGTTTGCCTGTAAAAAGCTCCAAAACAGCGTTGATAAAAACTTTCCTGGTCAAAAACCTGGTCGCTTGCGCGGCTCTCGGTAATTTTGGAATCCAAAAGAAGCATGGTTTTGGAAAGCTCCGGGCGCATGCGAACTTCCAATTTGCGGGTACGCGTCTTTGGGCGAACCCCTTCTTTATATATGTAATAAAAACCTTCCGCCTGCATTTTTTGCCAAATAAAGAACTGCAAATCGTCTGCGGCGCGCAAATGGTAGCTAAATACCGGGTTTTGGCGGTTGTTTGCCATTGTGACAAGGCGAACAAAATTCCCGGATTCATGTTCCTCGTTTTCCGATGGATACGGGATAACAACCTTTACCAAAACCAGAGGATCCACAGGCTCATCTTCCCTGCTCGCATACTGCTCGTAGGTGAAAAGGCTTTGCGCTCCGTTTATTATCTTTGGGTGGTCAATGGACAAAAACCATTTGCCATCTATCTGTTCCGGGCGCAAATTGTCGCCGGTCAAGGTCATTCCGTTGTGCAAAAACGGAAATTCCTCTATTGTCCCGTTTTTTTTCATGCCGAGAAAGGCATCTAAAAGGCTTGCGTTTGTGTATGTTTGGCTGCCCAAATATGTACGGATGTTTGAACTGACTATCATCATATTGTGTTTTGCCTTGTGGCGGCGGCCAAGTTCCAAATGATAGTTGTAAATCTCCTGAATGGGCACAAAACCCACAAACAACTCCCCTCTTTTGCTCTTTATTCTAAGCGGCGAGTTTTCCAAAGAGAGGCGCAAAACGGCGTCTTCCGCTTCGTTATCGTCCAATTCATCGGAATCTGCGTTTACATCGGCTATTATGCGAAGTTCATCTTTCCAGGATTTAAGGCGGGCGCGCAGATTGCGAAGCGTCCGTTTCATTTCGTAATCGGTTATATCTTTGCCGGCATCCGTGCACATCACTGTAATTTCAAGTTTCTGCTCGGAGTTGTTTTCTATGCCGTCTTCTATTTCCGTATCCAAATCCGCGTCAATGGAAGCCGCATGCCAAGTTGGAACTTCTTCCCTTATCGCCAAAAAGAAGGGGTTAGTGGGGTTTGCGGTGCGCAAAAGCACATCGCCCAGATTTTTTAAATCGGAAGATAAATAAGAGAGGGAGGTTTCTATGCTGTTTTCTTCATCTAAAAATATAAAAAGCTCTAAAATTTTATTTGTATATTGAAATGCGTGAAAACAACCTTTTTGCTGGTTCAAATAATGCAAGGCCTTCTTTTTTTCCAAAGGTACTTTTGTGTCCAAACTTCGGTATTTGGATATAAATTCCAATCTTCTGTCAAACGCTTTATTCCATTCCATAGAAATCTCCAAAAAACATGGGAATTAATATAGAAAAATAAAAAGCGATTTTTACATTTTTTCGTAAAAAAAATCCCCTAACCCTATCCAATCCTCGTTTTCCTGCATTTTTAGCACATTTTGAGCGTTTTTTATAAAGGGTTCATATTTGCTCAATTCATCTAAGATGCTGAAATACTTGGAGTTAGCTACGCCAATGTTGCCTTGGTAAAAGTCCAAAGCCATGCTTTGGACTTTTGAGCGGAGAGTTTGGTTCATAGCTTTAAATTAGTAATTTAGCCCATGCCCATAGGGAAACCAGTTAGGGCTTTCTTGGGTGCTATTAACCGGAAATACGGATTTATTACGAGGCCATGTGTGAGGAAGTTTACCGGTGAAATTGTAATCTCCTTCAAAAAGAACATCCGCAATGCCTGCGCCCTCGCTGCCGGGCAACCACGCCGCAACAAAAGCATCGCTTGCATTTAAAAGAGAAGTTACTTCTCGCGGACGCCCGCTTATGAAAACGGTGACAACCTTTTTGCCTTGGCCTTTATAGGTGTTCAACTGAGACGCATTATTATCGTTAAAAGTTATATCGGTTATGTCGCCATGCCATTCCGCATAAGGGCTTTCTCCGGTGACATAAATAACAACACTCGCCTCCGATGCATTGGTAGTTATTGCGCCATTCGCAACCAGGTTTATGCCGGCTTGAATGGATGTTGCGCCCGGAACGTTCTTTGGAGTGGTTATTTCACCCCCCCACGGGCCGCCAGTGTTGTACGAACCCCGCCAACCGAGTGTCCAGCCGCCGCATTGATAACTGGTGTTGGTGATAATATCCGTAGGGTTACCGAATAAATAAACTTTTGCGCTTTTTGAAATGGGCAACGCACTATTATCATTTTTTAACAAAACCAAACTTTTGCGAACCGCTTCCCTCGCAAGATTGCGATGCGTACCTTTGGCACTGCTATATGCCGTAGGGCCTTGAGGTTTATCCATTCTGCCCGCACGAAATTTAGCACGCAAAATGCGGCGCACAGCATCGTCAATGCGAGCTTGAGGCACGGAACCGTTATTTACCAAAGTTGTAAGCCCGTCTATGAAACTCTTTTGCGAACCAGGTTCCATAGCCAAATCTATTCCCGCATTTATAGCATTTTTAATAGCGTTAGGATCAGTTGTTGTACCGCCACCATAGTCATTGGCATCCGTTGAGCCCGGAGAAAGAGAATTTCCTATCCCCAGCCAATCGCTAATTATATAGCCGTCAAATCCAAGTTCTGTTTTTAACCATCCCGTTAAGCGCAAGGAATCTACATGCTGATGTTTTCCACGTATTTGGTTAAAAGATGCCATAACACTCAGAACACCTTGCTCAACAACTGCTTCATATCCCGGCAAATGAATTTCCCTTAATTCCTCGTCTGTGATTGTAGCGTTATTGCCTCTGTCTTTTCCGTTGGTGGTTGAGCCATCAGCCAAATAATGTTTTGCCGTGGAGATAACTCGCCAATCCGCATTATATTTCTCGCCTTGCAAACCGCGAACCATTGCCGCACCCATCATAGCCGCCAATTCTGCGGTTTCGCCAAAACCCTCATAAACCCTGCCCCAACGCTCATTTTGCGGAACGGAAATCGCTGGGCCAAAAATTAAATCAACTTTCCCTGCCCAAGATTCTTTGGCAGTTGCCTCACCTATTTCACGCACCAGAACGGAATCTCTGGTAGCTCCAAGCCCAATGTTATGCGGGAATATGGTGGAGTTTTCAATATCAGCCGTTCCATGAACAAAATCTTTGCCATAAGTCACAGGGATTTTCGCCTTTGTGCTTGCCAAAGCGTTCAAAGCATTATTCATGCTATTTAAGAAAGTTGAAGTGTATCCACCGCCACCTTCCAAAACGCTTCCGAAAAGACTGCCATTGGAAGAAGAACCGGCGGTAACCAAAGGTTGGGTCATTTGATAAATCTTGTCTTGCTGGCTCATCATAGCCATCACGCTGTCAATGCGGGCTTCAAGCGGGTCGCGCTCCAGAACAACAACTCCCACATCTTCATCAAAACTGCTTATTGAAACTTCCTTTGGCAAAAAGCCCGCCTTGCGCACAATCAACTGAACCTCATCACCCGCAGTGGTTTGAAGTTTGGCCAAAGTTCTAACCTTTTGCTCCTTTTGCGCAACTTCACCAACTTTCAAAGCACCGCCCCTGTGATAAACAGTGCCCAAATTCACGCTTTTGCCGCTTTCGGTTTTGCCCAAAAGAACATAAATTCCCTGTGGCAAATTGTGCGGAGAGTGCGCCCGCCCCTTTAAATCCATCGCCTGATAGCTTGCATACCTAACAGGAAGGAACGCAGCGGGCCTCGCTACGGGGGTTACCACTTCACCGGGAGCCTCTTTGTTGGGCAAAAGGGTGAATTGGCCGGCTGAATTGCTCAAAGTGCGAGCATATGCCAACAGGTTGTCGTTCACCTTTAGCAAAACAACGGCATTTTCAACAGAAGTGCCACTTTCGCTAAGTGCCTTAACCGTGCCTGTTAAATTCAAGGGAGCGGCAAAAATACCCCCTGCCATAAAGAAAATTGCGGAAAAAAGAAATATAGTACGCATGGTATTAATATAGCAAAAAAAATGACAAACTTTATACTATCTTCCTAAATATACATTTTTCCTACGAAAAATGTAGTTTTTCCTACTTTTTTCCTACGAAAAATGTATATTAATGGTATGAAAAGGTTGGTTTACAGAGAAATGAGTGCTTGGAAAAATTCTTCTAACAGAAAACCATTGCTACTGCTGGGTGCAAGGCAGGTGGGCAAAACATGGCTTATGCAGGAATTTGGGGAAAACGAATATGAAAATGTGATCTATGCGAATTTTGAAATTACAAAGGCCATATCAAAATATTTTGAGCACTCTTTGGAACCTTCGCTCATAATAGCAGGCTTGCAAGCGGAATTCAAAACGCAAATTCACCCACAGAAAACCCTTATCATCTTTGACGAAATTCAGGAATCGGAACGTGCCTTGAACTCCCTGAAATATTTTTGCGAAAAAGCTCCCGAATATCATATAATGGCGGCAGGGAGTTTTTTGGGGGTAGCTACGCATGGCGGCTTTCCCGTTGGAAAAGTGAATAGGATAACGCTTTACCCGCTCTCTTTTTACGAATTTTTAGACGCTCTTGGCTACGGGAGCATGTCAAAAGCGGTATATGAAAAAAATTGGCCCCTCATTCAAACTTTGTCCTCAAAATTTGAGGAATTGCTAAAGGTGTATTTTTATGTTGGCGGAATGCCGGGCGCAGTGCTTTCCTACTGCGAATCCAATGATATTGAAATATCAAGAAAAATTCAAAAGGAAATTCTGGAAGATTACGAAGCGGATTTTTTTAAACACATTAACCATGCCAATGCGCCCAAAGTCAAAATGATTTGGAATTCTATTCCCATCCACTTGGCAAAAGAAAAAAAGAAATTCATGTATAAAGAAATAAAAGAAGGCGCAAGAGCTTATTCCTACGAAGATGCCATGAACTGGCTCTTTGACACAAAGCTCGTTTACAAGGTGAACCAAACCACCAAGCCCATACTGCCACTCTCCCGCAATGCGCAGAGAGAAGCCTTTAAGCTATACATGGTGGATACAGGGCTTTTATGTGCGCAAGCCGGTTTAGGCATAAGTACTTTTTTTGAGCCTAGCAATAGAATTTTCAGCGAATTCAAAGGAGCTTTAACGGAACAGTTTGTGTTACAGGAATTAAAAGCAAACTGCGATTATCCGGTATTCTATTGGGCAAGCGACAGCGGTCAGGCAGAGGTGGATTTTCTTTTGCAATGCGAAAATGAGCTTATTCCTTTAGAGGTAAAATCAGGGATTCAAACAAAGACCAAAAGTTTGAATGTGTATATTGAAAAATTCAACCCCCGCTTGGCCATAAAATCTTCGCTCAAAAGCTACGGCAAAAACGGAAATCTGCTCTCAATTCCCCTTTATTTACTGGGCAATCTAAGAGAGATTATTTACCAAATATAAACCCGCCGGATACGGTTTTCCCTGCCATGTTCTTAACGCTCAATATGTATGCGCCATGTTTTATGTGGGAAGGCATTTCAACCGTTGCCCGCAAATTGCCCGCCGGAACGCTGTGAGAAAACAGTTTTTGCCCACGCATATTGTAAATGTCAATGCTTGTGCGATTATCCGCAGCAAAAGGCAATTCCACATTCACATTCCTGCCGTTTACAACCGAAATTTTGAAATTTGATTTTGCAAAATTGTTTTTCCTGATTGGCTCAGGCGGTTCTATAGGATTTTCTATCCTGTGAGAAAGAGCCGAAATTGCCGTGAGATACCAAGCGTTGTGAGGCAGCCATTGCTCAATCCAACGCCAATTTTCGCCATCGTCATCCGCATAAGGCTTCCAATCCAAATCGTTCTCGTTGCTGTGTTTAGCGGTAATTCCATTGCAGATTCCACCTACAATATTAGGCAACGCCCTTAACCCGGGATAATTACGGTAACTGCTGGGGCCAAAACCGTGCATCATGCTGGCGGCAAAGGGATTTTTCCCAAGTATCCAGTCAAGCTGCGCAGTGGCCATGGCAAATAGAGTGTCGTACCAAAGCTCGCCGCTTGGGTCGGCCAGTTGCGCACCCATTGTAAACGCCGCAGAAAGCGAAGCGATTCGGGCGTTTTCCCCCTGCCACCAATACTTTGTTTCGTTATCGTGGGGCATAAAGAAACGTGCCGGAAGTCTGGGAGCAGGCGGCTGTTCCTGTTCACCATATATTTCAAACGAATAAAGGGAAAAACCGCCGTACTCATATCCCCGTTCTTTACCAGCCATCCTTACATAGCGAGCGTTTACAGGGTTAAAACTATGTTCTCTGTTGCGGTCCGTGTTGCCGGTAATAGCAGCTACCGTAGTCCAAGAGGTTCCATTAGTAGAAACATCAATATTGTAGGCTTTTCCGTATGATGTTTCCCATTTTAGAATTACCTTATTCACTTTATAAACTGCGCCTAAATCGACTATTATCCAATGATTGTCATTATTTTCTCCGCTCTGATAACCTGACCAACGAGTTCCTGCGTCTCCGTCAATCGCCTTATCGGCTGTGTACTGCCCTTCTTCGTGAGAAGCTGTAGCCGTACCGCTACGTGCAAGGTCAACAGAACCCGGGTCTGTACCCCCTTCCGATGTTCCGTACATTTTAACATACTCAAAGGGATTTGGTTCCTGATAGGTTATGCTTATATACCACTGAAAGTTTTTATTTATAGCCCGTTGTATATTTTCCGCATCACTGGGTTTGCATATCTCTACGTATCGCGCAAGGGCAACTACGGGAAGCCCTTCGTCTGCGGCATGGTAGAACGGACGTGTTTTTTGCCTATCGCTATAAAACCATCCTTCTTCCGACTGCAAAGCTATAAGAGAGGCTACCCGAGTTTGCGCGTCTGCAAGATATTGCGGTTTTTCTGTAGCGTTGTAAAGTTCGCTTGCGGCAAGAAGACCTGTGTAATCATCTATGATGTTTTCTTTGCCGTCATCCTGGTACCTGGTAGGATTGGCCTTGAGGTGAGCGTAAGCACGTTCGGCTCCGGCGAGGTATTGCGCAGAACTGCTATCGCCGCTTATACCCGCCTTGTTTGCCTTGGCAAGGGCCGCTATGGATACGCCGCCGCCCTCACGCATCGCCGACTGGTAATCAGTTGAACGTACCCCATCCGAACCGCTCCAAGCGCAGATTTCACGAGGCGCGCCATTCCAGCCGCCCCAGTTATCAAACACCGACATATAGAAAAAATCCTGCGGCGAGAGAGCACGCAGAAGATAATCCGCACCCCATGCCGCTTCCGCTTTTGCTTGCGCAGCGTAAACCGTTGGATGGAGTTCATCAGCCTGAAGCAATGCCCACACAACCAAAGGTATTTGCTGAGGATTAAAATAATTCGCATAAGACAAATGGGAGAGATGTTTGCCCGGATCTCCGGTTGCATCCCACCAGCCGCCGTAAATATTGTGGGTTTGCGAACTGTTGTAAATTTTCAAATTGCGGTCACCCGCATCGGTATTCCTCATCGCATTAAAAAAACTCACCTGAGAAGGCCCGGTTTTCTCCTGCAAAATTTTTTCGCCAATAGCAAATTTCTCCGAAGTTGCAGTACCTACTTTCAGCCTATATTCCCCGTCTTCATCAAAATCGCTGAAATCAGCCACCTTAAAATTGCGGCCGCTCCACCCTCTCACGGTAGTTTGAGACCCAAGATTTATGGTAGCAACAACACTGCCTTGTGCATCTATTAAGCTACCCGCGACTTCGGTAATTGCGGAGGAAGACTGAATAACAGCGCGTTTTGCGCCGCTTTTCTCATACCCCACCTGATTAACCAAAATTTCAATCTGAGCAAACGAAAAAGAGAAAACACAGACAAGAACTGCAAAAAATAAGGAGAACTTGCGCATTTTATAAATATAGTAAAATGTTGATTTACTCTAACAATTTCCGCATTTTTATCAAATTCCTCTCATCTTCCAAATATTCATTCCTACGAGGAAGTTTATTGAGCAGCGGCAGCAGCAGATTTTCGGTTTCCCGTTCTCTGCCGGCTTCCTTGTAATATTCCGCCAAAAAAAGATGGGTTGCCAAATCCTTGGGGTTCAGGCTTATGGATTTCTTAAAATAAAACTCCGAGGAATCCTTTTGCACCCAGCTCAAAACAAAAATTATATGCGGTATTTTTTGATGCGCCCTGCCCAAAATCTGATACCCTCTGGCAGCCGATACTTTATCGCCGTTTTTTCCCGCTGCAATCAGCATTTGAGCTATATCCCTTGACTCCTTAACGCTGCCGGCATTTAAAGCTACCATCGGATTAACCATGCTCGCCCATAAACCCAAATTAACGGAATACCAATAAGCAATATCCGTGTTCCCCGGAAATTCACGAAGAAAGGATTTACCCTCTTCCCTCGCCTTTTCAAAAACATTCAGCCTATCTTTGGCATCCGGCATGGCAAAACAGCCCAAAAAATAATAAGCCCTCAGCAATTTCCAAGCTGCCTCTTCTTTCTCGGCAGGGTTTTTGAGTGCCAAACCGTAATGCTTTATGGCTTCTTTCGCATTTTTGCCGTTTGCCATATTGCCTTTTGAATTTTCCGCGCGAAGAGCATAAAAGGAATCACCCAGTTGCAAATTTGAAATTTGAGCAAAAGCAAAAGGACTCAGCAATCCAAGCACAAAGAGTAAAATCTTACCGCCAGTCGCTAGCCACCGAATCACTGTTACTCCTCATTAAACAATAATATCATCTTCGCCGCCGCGACCGCTTACCACTATTTCGTTCTCGGCTTCCAAGCGGCGAACTATATCTACAATCTTTTGCTGCGCTTCTTCAACTTCGCGCAGCCGCTTTGGCCCCATGTATTGAATTTCTTCTCTTATCATTTCCGCTGCGCGGTTGGACATATTTGTATAGAACTTATTTGCAACCTGCTCGTTTGCGCTCTTTAATGCAAGGGACAAATCTTTGGAATCCACCTGTTTTAAAACCGTTTGCATGGCTTTGTCGTCCAGGAGAAGCATATCTTCAAACACAAACATAAGGGCTTTGATTTCTGTCGCAAGCTCCGGGTCGTCTCTTTCAAGCGTTCCCAAAATATTCTTTTCCGCGCCTCTGTCAACCATGTTCAGCATTTCGGCAACGCTCTTTACGCCGCCGACTTCCGCAGTGTCGCCCGTGAACATGGTTTTTAATATTTGCGATAACTGCTGTTCAACCTGCTGCAAAACTTCCGGGCTTATGCTTTCCATAGTGGCTATGCGAGTTGCCACTTCCACTTGCATATCCGGGTTCAGAGCGGAAATTGTCGCAGCGGCTTTTTCCGGTTTCATGTGAGCCAAAAGCAGAGCTACAGTCTGAGGGTGTTCCTTGCCTAAAAATGATATCAACTGAGCCGGATCAACATTGTCCAGCATATTAAAGCCGGTGGTACGAATGTTAGTCTGTACCTTTTCCAGAATTTCACGTGCGCGGCGGGAACCCAGCGACTGCTCCAAAATTTGCTGGGCAAACTCAAGACCACCCTGGCTAACATATTCCTGCGCGCTGCTTATCTGTTGAAATTCCTGCAAAACATATTCGCGCATTTCGGGAGTTACACCCTCCAAGCGCGCGATCTGGGCAGTAAGGATTTCAATATCTTTTTCGTTTAACGATTTAAAAACATGGGAGCTAGCCTCCTGCCCAAGGGCTACCATTAAGATAGCGGCCTTTTTAGGCCCCGGTATATCAAAAGTTTTTGCCGGTCTGCCAACCTCGCTGCCTTTAGCGCCATCTTTGTAAAACTGTCTTGCCGCCACAAGAGGAATGTAGAAAAATTTTTTCGGTGTTTGTCAAGGCTGGTGGTTGAGATGAGGCATAAGGAATTTCCCCGTATATGATTTTTTGCATTTTGCGATTTGCTCCGGCGTTCCCTCTGCCACCAAGTAACCGCCCTGCTCTCCGGCTTCCGGGCCTAAGTCTATAACCCAGTCCGCACATTTGATTACATCTAAATTGTGCTCAATAACAACCATTGAATTTCCCTTGTCCACCAGCTTTTGCAAACACTCCAGCAAGCGGCGAATATCTTCAAAGTGAAGCCCTGTTGTGGGTTCGTCCAGCAGGTAAAGGGTTTTGCCGGTGCCGGGCCTGCGAAGCTCGGTTGAAATTTTCATCCTCTGCGCCTCGCCGCCGCTAAGAGTCGTGCTCGGCTGCCCCAGCTTAACATACCCAAGCCCAATCTCTTGCAGAACGGTTAAGGGCTTTGCGATTTTCGGCAAGTCCTTGAAAAATTCCAGAGCCTCGTCTATGCTCAAATCCAAAACATCGTATATATTTTTGCCCTTGTAAAAAAT
>JAISSJ010000177.1 GCA_031273195.1 Candidatus Fibrimonas sp. | reverse complement strand
GTAAAAAAACCCCCCCCCCCCCCCCTATGGGGAGTTTAGGGTGTTTTTGCACAAAACGAGGGGCTTTTTTTCCCAAAAACTAAAAATTTTCAAAATATTCCCCCCCCCCCCCCCCCCCCCCCCAATCGTGCCAGTTTGCTAGATTTAGTGAAAATTTCTCATTTTTCAAAAAAAATTCAAATTCTGCCCGCAAGAAGGCAGAACAATGCTGTTCTATCACCCCGCACCAGTGCAGGGAAAAATTCAACAACAGGAGGTTCTCATGAAGAACGTTAAGTTTATTTCATTGGCGGCTGCGGTTACGGCTATGGTACTCACCCTTTCCTGCTCGTCAGACGATGACGGCGGTGGCGGTTCTTCCTCAAGTAGCGAAGGCTCTCAAGGCAGTGTTTCCAATTCCTCCGGCGGCGGTTTATCCAGTAGCACGTTGGGTATCAGTTCATCGTCCGGTGGTGGCGGTGGGGATGGCGGAAAACCATATAGAATCGTTGAAATCGGCACACAAACTTGGATGGCGGAGAATTTGAATTACGCCGTTGCAGGAAGCAAGTGCTACGGCGAAGGTGGTGAAGTTTTAATAGGTTATGACGAAGATAATAATCCCATTACAAAAACATTATCGCCCGCTGAAGTGCAAGCCAATTGCGACAAATATGGCCGTCTTTACGATTGGTCAACAGCGATGAACCTTCCGTCAAGCTGTAATTCGGATTTTTGCTCAAGTCAAATAAACTCACCTCATCATCAAGGTATTTGTCCTGCAGGTTGGCATATACCGAGCCGTGACGATTGGGATGAATTGTTCCGTTTTGTGGATATTGATAATGGTGGAGAAGGTGATGATAGGGATAATTCAGCGGGCAGGTATTTAAAAGCGGCAACAAGCTGGAATTACAACAGCGAAAACAACAGCGACGGCAATGGCACAGACAACTACGGCTTTTCGGCTCTGTCAAGCGGTCGTGGTGGTTTCTTTTCAGATTTTCCAGATGGTATCATCTTCCACGCCATTAGCGACCGTAGTTATTGGTGGTGTGCCGATGAAGATGATACTGTCGATAGTTCCTGCTATGGTTACATTTATTATAACGGCGAGTACGCCCGTTCAAGTAACCTCTTCAAGTCTTACCTGTTTAGTGTGCGTTGTGTGCAGGACTAAGACAAAAATGTACCACAGTGGTGCAAACCAGCCAAGCCTTGATTTTTCCCCAAAGGTTTGGCAAGGGTGAACTTGCGGGGAAAGGAGATGAGTTCAAAACATGAAAAAGGGCAAACTAGCATTCATTGCCGCAGTCGCTGCTCTGCTTTTCGCTTGCGAAAGCAAAACAGGGGAAGATTTTTCCATAGTTCCCATCAAGGGGGCAAACGGCGAATATCAATACATTGACCTTTCCAAAAAGGGAAGAATTGTAATCAATCCGCAGTTTGGCGAAGCACATATATTTAAAGACGGCTTGGCTTTGGTGAAAGCAAGCGGCCAAGAAGGAAAATGGGGTTACATAGACAATAAAGGCAAATTCATAATAGCTCCGGTTTATAGCAAAGCACAGAGTTTTAGCGAAGAAGTTGCTTGGGTACAGATGGAAGGGCAGCCACCCATGCTCATAGACAAAAAGGGTAAAGTTATTCTGCAAATAGATTCGCTGATAGCAGCTACTCCATTCAAAGAAGGAATCGCTGCCCTAGAGGTTTACGGCAGAGGCACGGAAACAGGAATATTCATAGACAAAAACGGAACCAGTGCAGCAGCAGTGACGAAAGGAGAAAAAATTGGCGTATTCAGCAATGGCTTTTACGCTTTCAAAAATGCCGCAATAGATAAATGGGGCTATAAAAACATGAATGGCGAAACTGTGATTAATCAGCAGTTTGAAGAAGCATCGCCTTTTGCTGATGAAATGGCGGCAGTCAAAGTTGGCAACAAGTGGGGAGTAATTGACATAGGCGGAAATTTCATAATAAACCCGCAATATGATAGTTTGCATTATGACTGCGATGGGTTGTTCACTGCTCAGGCCGGGAAAAAATATGGCTGGGTGAATAAAAAGAGTGAAATCATCATAAATCCGCAATATGACAGCTTGGCGGAATTTGCAGGGAACAAACTGGCAGCAGTTAAGATGGGCAACAAGTGGGCATACATAGACCGCAAGGGTGAAATAAAAATCAATCCCCAGTTTAGCGTAGCTTACTCATTTGACGGAAATTGGGCTAAGGTGGCGAGCAATGACGGCAAGATTGGCTTTATAAACAATAAAGGCGAATTTATTGTCCCGCCTTTATATGAAAATGCTTTCTCTATTGAGGATGATCGGTTTTCCAGCTATGAAAAATTAAAGGAAAAGAGGATGATATATGCCAGAGGCTCATTTGTTGACCTAAGGGACAGCAGTGAGTACAAGACAATAAAAATAGGCAAGCAAACATGGATGGCGCAGAATTTGAACTATCGTGGCGAGGATGGCTATTTAGGTTTATGCTATGGAGATGAGCCGAGAAAGCAAATTTTCAACCCGGAGAATTGCGAAAAATACGGCCGCCTTTACGATTGGAGCGAGGCAATGGGTTTGGATAGAACCTATAACCGCAAACAGTTTGGCAACAGTGAAGAGAAAGTGCAGGGAGCTTGCCCGGAAGGATGGCATTTGCCGAGCAGTGAGGAATGGCAAATTCTCAAGGAATTTGTCGGTTTTACAACGGCTGGCAAACAATTGAAGGCGGCAAGCGGTTGGGATAAAAACGGCAATGGCATAGACGACTATGGTTTTACGGCTTTACCCGGCGGCAGATATGATAAAGGTTTCAGTGAAATTGGTACGGAAGGCGATTGGTGGACTTCTACGGAACAAAACGTATACAATGCGCGCCGCCGCCGCCTGAGTCATGATATGGATTTCTTATATGAAACTAACCTCAGCAAGACGTTTATGTATTCAATACGTTGCGTTCAGGATTTAAAATAAGGAGAAAAAGAAAATGAAAAGCCTCATAGCATTATTATTGCTGCTCTGCGTTGCAACCTTTGCACAAAACACTTTTAACGATCCAAGAGATGGCAAAAAGTATAAAATTGTGAAAATTGGCACCCAAACATGGATGGCGGAGAATTTGAATTACGCAGGTGAAGATGAAGACATCGGTGCTTGCCCTGATGATGACCCGAAAAATTGCCCAAAGTATGGGAGGCTCTATGACTGGGAAAATGCGATGCTGGCCTGCCCTGACGGTTGGCATTTGCCGAGTTTGGAGGAATGGCAAACCCTTGCGGCTTCCGCTGGCGGTAAGGAAACTGCTGGTCAGAAGCTCAAAGCTAGAAACGGGTGGGAAAAATGGGATTGCGAATGGACAGCGACAGATGACAGGGGGCGAACGAAAAAGTTGAGCAAATGCAATTCGGATAACTATGGTTTTTCTGCTCTGCCAAGTTCAAGTAAAAATACATTAGGTGTTTGGTGGACAGCCACGGAAAATTGGTCGGGCGCTGTTAGTTCCTATATGCTAAACAATTCAATAGAGATTATGAGTACTAATCACAGCAAATCAAATAAACTAAGCGTACGCTGCCTGAAAGGCGAGGGAAAATTGCCAGATAAACTTGCTGCCAAACAAACTGCTATGGCAACAGCAGAAGCTGAAAAAAAAGCAGTTAATGCAATGGAAGCTGCTAATCCGCTTACCACTGAGGTTACAAACGAAGGTACTATTCTACAGGGGAGTACCCTTGCCAGAAAGTTGGCTTGGCTGGAAAGAAACGCAGAAAGCCATAATACCTATATAATTGAGGTAAACGCCAATGAAAATATCGCTCCGTATAAATTTGAGTACAAAGGAGCAATCAACATTACCATAGTTCTAAGAGGCGATTACGAAAACCGAACTATCAGGCTTTCAACCAATGGCACAATGTTTACTGTAACATCTAATGTTACATTTATTTTGGATAACAACATTACCCTTCATGGTCACAACGGTAACAAGGGTAACGTGATTGACGTAAAAGGCGGAGTGCTTAAAATGAATACCGGAGCAACTATTACCGGCAATGCAGGTGGTGAAGGTGGCGGAGTGTATGTGGAATCGGGAACCTTTGAAATGACTGGCGGTACCATTTCTGATAATGGCAGAAATGCAAATTTTCGGGGTGGTGGTGTGGATGTAAGAGGAACTTTTACAATGAGTGGCGGAACTATATCCGGTAATAAAGCATCTGAGGGTGGCGGTGTGAGTGTGTACCATGGAACCTTCAACATGAGCAATGGAATTATCTCTGGTAACGTTGCATCTAAAAATGGTGGTGGAGTGTATGTGGAAAGAGGAACTTTTACCATGACTGGTGGAAATATATTCGATAATACTGCCAGTCGCGGCGGTGGGGTACACTTGAATTATAGATTTACCATGCGTAGCGGTGCTATCACAGGCAATACCGCCAACGAAAATGGCGGTGGAGTATATGTTAGTGATAACTGGCGTGAAGCTTTTACTAAAACAGGTGGAACGATTACCGGATATAAAGATGACCAGAGCAATGGCAATATAGTTAGGGATATTGACGGCGTATTGGTACGCAGGGGCCATGCTGTATATATCAATGATAATAAACGTAAAGAATTTACAATCGAATCAGGGGTAAATTTATCTAGCGATGATAAAGGTGGCTGGGACGATTAAACAAACTCAAAATAGGAGAGATAACCATGAAAAAGGTAAAATTAACATTCATCGCAGCGGCAGCAATTTTCTGCTTTGCTTGCGGGAATAAAACAGAAGCGAATTTTTCAATAGTTCCCATTAAGGGTTCAAATGAGGAATATCAGTACATTGATATTTCTAAGAATGGAAAAATCGTGATCAACCCACAGTTCAAGCAAGCACTTATGTTCAGAGACGAATTAGCACTTGTCCAAACTAGCGGCGAAGAAGGAAAATGGGGTTATATAGACGAAAGAGGCAAGTTTATAATAGCTCCGGTTTATAGCAAAGCACAGAACTTCAGCGAAGGCGTGGCTTGGGTGCAATTGGAAAACCAACCCCCTATGCTCATTGATAAAAAAGGCAAAACGCTCCTGCAAATAGACTCCTTAACCGCCGCTTATCCTTTTAACGGCGGTATAGCAGGAATAAATGTCTATAGCCAAGGGCAACATGGATTAACGATGTTTATAGATAAAAAAGGGGAACTTGTAGCTGCCACAGCAGCCGAAGAAAAGTCAGTCCCCTTTATGAAAGACGGATTATATCGCTTTCAAGATAAAAAGACTGAAAAATTTGGTTACAGAAACAAAAGCGGTGAAATTGTGATAAATGCACAATTTGATGATATTTCGTTTTTCAATGACGGAATGGCAACTATTTTGAGCGGCACTAAATGGGGTGCTATTGACAAAGAAGGGAGTTTTGTAGTAAATCCGCAGTATGAATCATTAGTATATGACTGCGATGGATTGTTTTTAGCCAAGGTTGGAAAAAAATGGGGTTGGGTTAATAAAAAAGGCGAGATAATCATAAATCCGCAATTTGATAATGCAACAGGATTTAGCGGAAGCAAACTTGCCGCAGTGCGAATGGGCGAAAAATGGGCTTACATAGACAGAAAAGGACAAATCATAATAAATCCGCAATTTCTTCTTGCCTTTCCGTTTAGCGGCGATTATGCTATGGCAGTTAATACTGAGGACAAAACTGGCTTTATAAATAAAACTGGCAATTTCATCGTTCCGCCTTTGTATGAAACAACTAGAAAGGATATTAATGAATATTTGTCAGCAACTATGCAAAATGCAATCGGTTTTTCTTTGAATTATCAAGATGAAGATATGTATGAATATATGTATGAAAGGCTGATAGAAAAAATAGACGAGGGGCGGCTTAGAGCAATAGCGGCTGCATCGGGCAGCTTTACTGATTCTCGTGATAATAAAGCATACAAAACAATTAAAATCGGCACTCAAACCTGGATGGCACAGAATTTGAACTATGTTGATGATGGTTATCTCGGTTTGTGCTATGGAGATAGACCGAGGGAACAAATTCGCAATCCGGAAAATTGCGACAAGTATGGCCGTCTCTACGACTGGAGCGAGGCAATGGGTCTTGACAGAGAGTATAACTGGAAGAAGTTTGACGGTAACGATGAAAAAGTGCAGGGAGTTTGTCCGGGCGGTTGGCATTTGCCGAGCTATAAGGAGTGGAATGAGTTAATGACGGCTGCTGGCGGTGAGAACGTTGCCGGCATAAAATTAAGGGCAAAAAACGGATGGAGCAATGACGGAAATGGCACGGATGATTATGGTTTTGCTGCTTTGCCGGGTGGTCAAGGCTATTCCAGCGGTAGATTTAACAGCATTGGTTCTTTTGGCTACTGGTGGAGTGCCACAGAAAGCAGTGCTTCTCGTGCATATACCACAAACATGGATCTTAACCGTGGTAGATTACGTTGGGACAACGATGATAAATCTGGCTTGGCTTATGTTCGTTGCGTGAAAGAGTAAATCGCACCGCAGTGGTGCAAACCTGCCAAGCCTTGATTTTTCCCCAAGGGTTTGGCGAGGGTGAACTGGCGGGGAAATTGGAGTAATTGGAGATATGAACACGGAAGAGGAATTGCTGAAGCGGTTGGGCATGAATCCGACAACAGAAAAAAATAATTTTAGGCATATTGTCAAGATATGCGCATTTGCATTGTGCGTATTATTCTTTGCCTGTCCTTTAGCGAAATGTTCCAAAGATGATAGCCTAACGGCTTCTGGTTGGGAAATCGCTACAGGTAAAGGGGAATTATTTAATGCAGCTAATAAAGTTAGTAAAAATAAGGATGACGGTTATCCGCTTGTTTTCGCATTAATAATTATCCCTGCAGTTTTGTTAGTATTCGCATTTACGAACAAGTCTTTCATTGTATTGCGTAATGTTTCCATAGCGGGTTTAGTTGTTAAAATCATATTCTTAATAGCTGCACATATTAAGCTCTCAGGTTATTACGAAGGAGCTTTTAAGTTAACCGGAAATAACTGGTTTATTTTGCTCATATACGCAGGATTGGCTGGTTTTACTCTACATTGTGCAAAACATGAAGAAGGCGGGGATATCCTAGAAAAGTTATTATCATCTAGCAAGGATACTCAGGAAGCAAGTAACCTGCTTAACTTATCATCTAGCGAGAATACTCTGGGAAAGAGTGACCCGCTTAACTTGTTATCTAGCAAAAATAATCGGGGAAAAAGTGACGACCCGCTTAACTTATTATAGGGTAAAGGAACCAAATCGTACCACAGTGGTGCAAACCAGCCAAGCCTTGATTTTTCCCCAAGGGTTTGGCAAGGGTGAACTGGCGGGGAAAAAGGAGTTTGTACATGAAAAAGAGAACGAGAATTCTCAATGTGCTGGTAGTAATTGCGATTGCTTTGCAACCTGTGGTGTACTCCAGTGAACCAATTAATATAGATAAATTGCAGAAAATAGATGATGTTTATTTCTATCAGAATAAACCGTACACAGGGACGGTTAAATATTCCAATGAAGATTGTGGAGGGTGTGGCCTCTTTTATTATATAGGAAATATAAAAAATGGCAAGTGGCATGGAAAAATGGAAACGATTAACGAAGGTGAAACATACATAGAAAATTACAAGGAAGGCAAGTTGCACGGAAAATGGGAAAAGAGAGACGATGAAGTAAACATTACGACAAATTATGAAGATGGCAAATTGCATGGAGAATGGAAAGAGTTTCGATATGATTTTGAAGACAATAAAAAATATTTGTATTGTGTGGGAAATTACAAAAACGGCAATAAACACGGAGAATGGAAATATTTTGACAGAAATGGAAATTTGGAAAGGGTAGAAAATTACGAAGACGAGCCCGCCTCAGCTAATACATTTACCGACCCAAGGGATGGCAAAACATATAAAACCGTGAAAATAGGTGAGCAAACTTGGATGGCGAAGAATTTGGATTACGCAGGTGAAGATGAAGATATCGGTGCTTGCTCTGATAATGAGCCGGCAAATTGCCAAAAGTACGGGAGGCTCTATGACTGGGAAAATGCAAGGCTGGCATGTCCTGACGGGTGGCATTTGCCGAGCTATGAAGAATGGCAAACCCTTGCGGCTTCCGCTGGCGGCACGGAAATTGCCGGGCAGAAGCTCAAAGCGAGAAACGGATGGGAAAAGTGGAATTGTGAATTGACGGATATTGATGATAGGGGGCGAAAGACAAAGTCAAGCAAATGCAATTCGGATAGCTATGGCTTTTCTGCTTTGCCGAGTTCAAGTAAAAATATATCCGGATATTGGTGGACGGCCACGAGAAATTATCAGAGCATTGTTGGTGCCGGTATGCTATACAATTCAACAGAGATGATGAATATTAGTTACAGCAAATCAAACAAATTAAGCGTTCGCTGCCTGAAAGGCGAGGGAGAATACAGCGGTAAATCCGAATTTGGCGGTCGTCGCAGTTCTGCCACAGATGGCCTTAACGATGGCTACGCAGAAGGCGGTTCAGGCGGTATCGGCGATATGATGGGCGGTTTGATGGGTGGCAGTGCAGGTGGCATAGGCTCAAAAGCGAAAGGCTCTCTTAAGGCCCCAAGCGCAAGAGATATAGATATGGGTTCCGGTGACGGGGCTCGTTCCAAAGCGGAAATAATGGCTGTTGTTAATGCCCGTATGCCCGGTTTGAGGAACATCTACAATAAGTATTTAAAGTTAAAACCTGGTTTTAGCGGCAAAGTTACGCTCAAATTTACCATTGCTCCAGGTGGCGACATTATTGACATTTCCATAGTGTCCAGCACAACAAGTTATGCCGGATTTGACAACGCTGTTAAGAATATGGTAGGCACTTGGAAGTGGAAAGCCATAAAGAGCGGCAATACCACGCCAACTATTCCGTTTGACTTTAGGGAGTGAGTTTTATGAACAAGTCGCACCACAACGGTGCAAACCAGCCAAGCCTTGATTTTTTCCCCAAGGGTTTGGCAAGGGTGAACTGACGGGGAAATAGGAGTTTTTATGAACAAAACAGTCTCAAAATTCGCATTGGCGGCAAGCATTTCGCTTGCCTTGGCTTTGGCCCTTTCCTGCTCGGTTGAATGGGAAGAAGATGGCAATGGTATATCCAGCAGTAGTAATGGTGGAGGCGGTAATAGCAGTGGGGGCGACAATAGCAGTGGAAGCGGTAACAAAAACGTTCCTACCAACGTAACTGCGGAGGCGGTTTCGTCAAACAGTATCACTATCAGTTGGAACGCCGTAACTGGTGCTTCTGGGTACTACGTTTATATAGCGGAAAGTTCTTCAGGACCTTATACAGAGCTTGGCTACGCTGGTAGTGCTTTATCGTATACTAGCCGTAATCTGGCAACCGCTACGACATTCTATTACAAGGTAAAAGCTAATAATGGAGAACTATCAGACCCAGTTTCCGCCACTACGCTACTGACTGCTCCTTCCGGCGTAAAAGCGGAGTCCCTTACATCGAGCAGTATAACTATCACCTGGAATGATTTTGCGAACGCTACGGCTTACCGTATTTACAGGAGCGAAAGTTCTTCCGGCACTTACGCCGAAATTGGAACTTCAACGTCAAACTCATATACCGACACAGAACTAGCGCCAAACACTAGATACTATTATATAGTGTCAGTGCGTAATAATACTTTGGAGGGAGATGGATCTAGTTCCGTTTCCGCAACCGTGCTTCTGCATGCTCCTACCAACGTAACTGCAAAGGCAGCTTCATCAAACAGTATCACTATCAGTTGGAACGCCGTAACTAGCGCCTCCTCTTACGAAGTTTATAGAGCGGAAAGTTCCTCAGGACTTTATACACGGATTGTTAACGGCACTAGTAGCTTATCGTATACTAACAGTAATCTGGCAACCGCCACGACATTCTATTACAAGGTGAAAGCTGCAAATGGGCAACTATCAGACTCTGTTTCCACCACTACGCTACTGACTGCTCCTTCCGGCGTAAAAGCGGAGTCCCTTACATCGAGCAGTATAACTATCACTTGGAATGATTTTGCGAACGCCACGGCTTACCGTATTTACAGGAGCGAAAGTTATTCCGGCACTTACGCCGAAATTGGAACTTCAACGTCAAACTCATATACCGACACAGAACTAGCGTCAAACGCTAACTACTATTATAAAGTATCAGTGCGTAATAATACTTTGGAGGGAGATCAATCGAGTTACGTTAACGCAACCGTGCTTCTGCGTGCTCCTACCAGTGTAACTGCGGAGGCGGTTTCGTCAAACAGTATCACTATCAGTTGGAATGCTGTAACCTTCGCCTCCGGGTACTACGTTTATATAGCGGAAAGTTCCTCAGGACCTTATACAGAGCTTGGCTACGCTGGTAGTGCTTTATCGTATACTAGCCGTAATCTGGCAACCGCTACGACATTCTATTACAAGGTGAAAGCTAGGGATGGACAACTATCAGACCCTGTTTCCGCCACTACGCTATAAGGCGTTTTTTATTGGCGGTTAGTGGTGCAAACCTCCCAGACCTTGATTTTTCCCCAAGGGTTTGGCAAAGGTGAACTTGTGGGGAAAATGGGAAAAGGAAATCAAAGAATGGAGCCCGAAATGCGAATAAATTTTTTCTTGCTTATCATAGCTGTCTGCGTTCAGGCGATTTTTGCTGCCAAGCAAACTGTGGCCGTGTTGCCCTCCGATGGAATTCTCAGCAAAGACGAATTGGAATTTCTCACAAGCAAGGCTCAGGAAATAGCTGTTAACAATTTGTCGCAAAGCAGCTTTGAGGTTTTTCCGCAAGAGGTTGTAATCAAGCGTTTGGGCGGATTCGACAGTTATGTCAAAGAATGCAAAGAAAGTTCGTGCATTGTGGAGTTGGGAAGAAAGGCGATGGTGGATTATGTAGCGCAATGCCGTTTTGGGAAATTTGGCTCTAATTTGACAATAGATTTTGAGTTGTACAAAGTGAGCACTTCCGGGCTTATTGACAAGTTTACCGACGACACAAAAGATATCAATGGTTTACGTGCCATTATGGAGAAAAAACTTCCCGATGGCTTTATGAAAATACCCGGCGCTGCTTCACGGGGAAAAGCTGTTTTGCCTCCTGTTCCCGGCGGCATAAGAGATTTGGAAAGAGCGGTTGATTATGAATTTGACGATGAAAAGCGTTATCTGGCAAACATAAGCTCCGAGCCGCAAGGAGCCGCTTTGAGTTTTAACGGCTTGCCTGACGACAGATGCAACAAAACGCCTTGCAAAACCGAGTTTCCCGAAGGCAGTGTTCGCATAATCGCAAGGTTGGAGCAATACGAAACAGCAGACACAACCGTTTCCATAAAACAGAACAACCAAAACATAGCGATAGCGTTGAAACCGAATTTCGGGGTTTTGGAAATAAATCCCGCTTACTCGGACGGCATAGGCACAAACAGGCAATGGAATTTGTCAATAAGCGATAAATCTTACTCTTTGGGCGAAATAAGGCTTTTCCCCGGCAGTTATGAGGTTAAGCTCAGTCACGAATGTTATGAAAATATAGGTTTTAAGGTGGGTATAAATAAGGGCAAGCGTGAAGTTTTTGATATAGCCAGGAACATATCATTGAAGAAAGGCGGTTTGGTTTTGAGGGCGGAGCGGAACGGAGAGCCTGCGAGCGAGCCTGTTTTTGTGAATGGCAGGCAAGTCGGGGAAACGCCATTCAGCGGCTCGGTTCCTCTGTGTGCCAAGATAGAGATTGGGAGAAGCAGGGAAAGGGTAGATGTTGAATTGAAACATAATGGCAAAGTGGAATATGTTGTGCATGAGACGAGGGAGCAACGCATGGAACGGGAGCGGCAGGAAGCGGAGCGGCGGAGAGAAGCAGAGGAACGGAGAGCACAGCAGGAGCAGCTGGAGCGGCAGCGGCAGCAAGCAAAAAATATGGAAGCGAAGGAAGAAGCGGCTAGAAAAGCGAGAATAGAGGCGGATCGAACCTCTTGGCATTGGTTTCCTTTTATAGTCTTTCCTATTCCTGGTGCACTAATTATGATGAACTCTATTGATTCTACCCATTCAGGAGGAGGCATTTTCTATTCCTTAGGCAGTGAATTCTTTTACGGGGGTGCTGATTTTATCCGCTTGGGGCTAAGTATGGATCTTGGCTTCATTTTTACTGACGATGATGTGTTCAAAAGAATACATCCCGACATCGATAGGTCTCCTAATCCTGGAGGTTTGTTTAAGATTGGTGCTTTCGCAAGTTTATATCCGGTGAGTTCCAAAAACTTGTCTTGGTATTTGTCGGGAGGTGCCGGCTTGGGCTATTATGGAAATTATAGCTTTAAAACGAAGAGTGGCGATGGAATTTCAGGGCCGAGGGGTTGGGCACCTGTATTATCTGCCGGAACAGGATTAGTTTATGTTATACTTTTTCTCGAAGGGCAATATCATATGCCTCAAATTAAGGGTCGCGATGCACGGTATTTTTCTATTTGCATTGGGATTGGGCATATGCAATTTTAAAGCAATAAAATTTCAATCTTTCGTTTCCCTTTTCTTTTTCCTGAACTCGGAATAAACAGAAAGAGCCAGCCCGATAAACGCAGCAACTGCACCCGCATCATCCATTTGCCCAAGAATCGGAATAAAATCGGGAATAAAATCGATGGGGCTTAATGTGTATAACGCCGAAAGTCCCATGGCGGCAAGTTTAATTTTCAAACTCTTAATCTTGAATGCGATTTTGAAAGCGATAACAACAATAGAAATGCAAACCGCCAGCACAAATATGCAGGTGACCAAAACAAGCACATTATCGGGAAGGAAATCCATAATTTAAACGCAATTTAGAAATTAAAATCCCATTCTGCTTTGGTGTTCCCACCGTAATCCTAACCCACTCCGGCATACCAAAACTGCCTAAATGCCTTATAACCACGCCCTTGCTCTCAAGCCAGATTACAAGCTCCTTTGCCTGTTTTCCTATTTTCACGCAGACAAAATTTGCTCCCGAAGGCAAAACCTCAAAGCCAAGAGCTTGCAGATTTTGCGTGAGTTTTCTGCGTTCCTCGCTGTTGGTTTTCAGGGATTTTTCAACAAAGCCAGCATCGTCAAGGGCTGCCATTGCCGCCATCTGTGCGGGGTAATTTGAGTTGAACGGAGGTTTTATCTTTTTCAACACTTTTATTATTTGCTCGGAAGCAATTCCATAACCAACCCTCAACCCAGCAAGCCCGTACAGTTTGCTGAAAGTGCGAGTGCATAAAAGATTTGGAAATAGCTTAATCCACTTGTGCAGAGGCGGTTCATCTTCATCGGTAAATTCCCTGTAAGCCATGTCTAAAACGACCAGAATTTCTCTGGGAACCTTTTTCAGAAAATCAAAAATCTTTTTATTTGAAAAATGAGTTCCGGTTGGATTATTCGGGTTGCAGATAAAAATAATTTTTGCTTTCTTAAAACTCAACAAACTCTCAAGAGGGTAATAAAACTTTTCAAGCGGAAAAGTTTTATATTTAGCTCCAGCTATTTTTGTAGCGGAAGAATAAAGTGAAAATGTGGAATTTGCCCCAACCGCATAATCACCTTTGTTCAAATACGCCCTTGCCGCCAAATCCAGAATCTCATCGGAGCCATTGCCTACAATCAAATTTTCCTCTTTGACTTTCCACTTTAATGCAAGTTTTTTTACAAGTTCCGGCGCAGACCCTCTGGGGTACAAGTGCAGCTTAGCGGCGCATTTTTTATAAGCAGCCATAGCCGCTCTGCTTGCCCCAAACGGGTTTTCGTTGGAGGCAAGTTTAGTCACTTGCAAAAGCCCGTATTTTTCCCTGATTTCATCAATGGACTTACCCGGCACATAGTCCGGAATGGAATTCAGTTCTTTGCGAGAAATGGGCATGAAGGGGAAGGTAGAAATGTTACGAAGATATCACCTCATACCCATACCCCTGTTCCACCAAAAACAACTGGCGGTTCATGGCGAATTCCTGTTCGCGGGAATCTTTTGTGACAATGGAATAAAACATCGCCGGGCGGCCGTCTTTTTTGGGCCGCAGAACTCTGCCCAGCCTTTGGGCTTCCTCTTGGCGGCTGCCGAAAGTGCCGGATATTTGAATTAAAACACTTGCGTCCGGCAGGTCTATTGCAAAATTCCCTACCTTGCTCACCATCAAAATTCTAATCTCGCCCTTGCGAAAACTCTCGTAAATCCTATCTCGCTCCTTGTTGGGCGTTTTGCCTGTGATTAAGGGAGTTTCTATTTCCTTTGCTAATGTTTCCAGTTGCTCAATGTATTGCCCTATTATTAAAACACGGTCGCTTTCCTTGCTGTGCTTTTCCAGTAAATTCTTTACAACATTGAATTTTTCCGGGTTGCAACCAGCTATTGCGATTTTTTCCCTGAGCGGCGCAACAACATAAGACATTCTAAGAGGCGTGTTCATGGCTATTCTAATCTCATGGCATTTTGCCTTTGCTATCCAGCCTTGACTTTCCAAAATACGCCAGGGAATGTCAAATTTTTTAGGCCCGATTAGAGAAAAAACCTCCGTCTCCTTGTGGTCTTCCCTGACCAAAGTTGCGGTTAATCCTAACCTCCTTGTAGCTTGCATATCTGCGGAAAAGCGAAACACCGGTGCCGGCAAAAGATGAACCTCGTCGTAAATCATCAGGCCCCATTTTTGGGATTCAAAGATAGAGAAGTTTGAGAAGTCTTTGTTTAGCGGAGAATTTTTTTTTCTTTGGGTTAAGATTTGGTAGGTGGCTACCGTTACCGGGCCTATTTCTTTTAAATCTCCGGAGTATTCTTTTACTTGCTCTTTTGTCAGGTTTGTTTTTTGCAGGATTTCCCTTATCCATTGACGGGCGGCGATTACGCTTGGGGTTAAAATCAGGGTGTGGGTTTTTATCAGGGCCATTGTTGCTATGCCGATGATGGTTTTGCCCGAACCACATGGCAATACGATTACGCCGGAGCCGCCTTTTTCCGAGCCGGATGCGTAGAAAATCTGTGCTGCATCCTTTTGATAATCTCTTAGGGTGAATTTTTCGCCGGTGTCTGCTAACTTTTGCCTCAATCCAATTTCCAAATGCTCGCCCTGAACATAGCCTGCTAAGTCCTGCACCGGAAAGCCGAGTTCCGTTAGCAGGATTTTGAGTTTGCCACGCAGGAGCGGGCTGACGATTGCCGCCTTTTTTGAGATGAAGGTTTCAATGTAGCCTTGAATTTCCTTTCTTTGGCAGATTTCAATAAACAGGGCTTCGCTCTCGGACTCAAGAATTAGATTGCCGTCTTGGAGCACAAGACGCAAAATCCCGTAACGCCCCATGTATTCGGTGATTTCGGTGATAACGCTTGCGGGAATTTCGTAGGTGCTGTATTTTTTTAGCCGGGCTAAAACATCGTTTGCCTTTAGTCCGGTTGAGGCGGCGTTCCACAGGCTCAGGTGCGAGATGCTGTATGTGTGAAAGTGCTCCGGGCTTTTTACGATTTCGGTAAATGGGGCAATGGCGTCTCGTGCTTCGTGATGCAATGTGCTGTCCACATTCAGCAGCACTTCCATATTGCTTTGAACTATGATGCAAGGGCTTGTCATAGAACAAACACCCATAGGCATATTGCTATAGACGCAAGCAGGGCTATCACAATTTGCATTATCCAAAGAATACGCGAAATTCTATAGGCCTTTTGCTTTTTTATGCTCCAAGGCGGAAGCTCATCGGTTTTGCGGCTGAAAATCATGGCTTTTTCTTGCTTTTTGCTTTTTCATCATCGCTGATGTCAAAAAATTCCGGAGTTAAAATGCCGCTTTTGCAAAACACCATCGCACGTTCAATGGCGTTCTCCAGTTGCCTGATGTTGCCGGGCCAAGGTTGTTTTTGAAGCGTGGCTATTGTCTCTTCGCTTGCCTCTTCAACGGCGTAGCCGTTTTCTTCGTTGAACTTGCCTATGAAATAATCCAGCAAGTCGGGGATGTCCTCTTTGCGTTCTCTCAAGGGCGGAATGTTTATAGGTACAACGCTTAACCGGTAATATAAATCTTCTCTGAAAGTTCCTTTTTTCACTTCTTCTTTCAAGTCCCTGTTGGTTGTGCAAATTATGCGAACATCAACTTTTATTTCATCGTCTCCGCCAATGCGGACAATCACCCGTTCCTGCAAAACACGCAGGAGTTTGCTTTGGGCGGCGAGGGGCATTTCGCCGATTTCGTCCAATAAAAGGGTACCTCCGTCTGCAAGCTCAAATTTGCCGCGTCTTGTTTTCAAGGCCCCTGTGAAAGAGCCTTTCTCGTGCCCAAAGAGTTCGCTTTCTATTAAGGATTCCGGGAGTGCGGCACAATTTATCTTTACAAAAGGCCCGCCGGCTCTCAAACTTTGGTAATGCACGGCACGTGCCAGAACTTCTTTTCCAACCCCTGACTCGCCTGTTATCAAAACCGAAGCGTTAGTGGGGGCAACCGTCTCAACAAATTTATTCAAGAGCAGAAATTTTTCGCCATGTCCTATAAAATTTTTCTCGCAGAGTTTTTTTCTCAAGGCGGAATTTTCCGTTCTGTATTTATGTTTCTCAAGCACCATAGCAACGGCGTGTTCTATAATTTCCACTTGCAGGTCTTTTTTCTCTATATAATGGTCTGCCCTGTTTTGCAGTGCTTCCACAGCCATCTCGATGGAGCCGTAGGCGGTCATCATCAAAAACGGCTGTGCAGGTCTTTCTTTTTTCACCGCCTTCAGCAAGTCCAAGCCAGTCATGCCGGGCATTTTAAAATCCGAGATTATCAAATCGGGATTCACAAGGGCAACTTGCTCCAAAGCTATCTGCGGGTTCGCCGCAACCGTGCAGCGGTGTCCGTTAAGCTCAAGAATATCCGCAACTGCATCGCGTACTATTTCTTCGTCATCAACTATTAGGATTTTGGCCATTAGGGGGAATATAGTAAACGCAGGAATCCGAGTTAATTCGTTTACTATATTTACGCTCATGAGAGCAGTTGCCTTTGAAACGGAGATTGAGCTATCTAAAAAGAGAGCTGCTTATGAAAGGTTGGAAAAGTATAGAGGGGTTATAGATAGAGACATAGATTATAAACAGGAATTGAAATCAGCTCTGGATGAAAAGTATGGTAGTGCTAATTGACACGGATGTTTTCTCATTAAAATCCCCTTTCCCGGCAAAAAAATGAATTTAAGCGTTTTTCTACTCCCAAAAGCACAATTTTCGCAAAAAAATAATCTATATTTACCCATAATTATGCTTTTGGGCGAGAAAACGGGATTTGGCAAGTTAGCAGGGTCTGCACTGCAGGCTCGCATATTGGCATATCAAACTACTGAACATTTGTGCAGTAGGGTTACCCCCCCCCCCCCCCCCCCCCCCCCTCAGCCCTGCCGCCCCCCCGCCCCCGCACGCCGGCCCCCTCGCGTCCCGCCAGGGCGCGTGGCGAGGGCCGCAGAGGGGGGGGGGGGGCGAGGGTGGGGGAGCGGGGGGAGCGAGGAGAGGGGTGTAAATTTTTCGAAATTTTTTATAAATAGAAAAAATACCCCTCTGCTTGCGCAGAAATACCCCTAAAATCGCAGCACGTGTGTTGGGGGACGTTTTTTGACCCCCCAGACGTAACGTGCCTTAGAGCTTGCGTGTGAGGCTCTAGCGAGGGGTGATTTTGAGGCAAAAACGGCATTTGGGGCATATGAGGGGTAAATATAGAAAAAATTTGCGGGTATTGTAGGGGCAGACCTGCGTGTCTGCCCCATTTCGCCACGCCGTTTGCCCTGTTTGCCACAAAATTTGCCCATTTTGCCCGATTTTCGCCCCGTTTGCGATGACCGCCGCCACCGTAGGGGCGTTGCCTGCAACGCCCATTTGCAACGAAACGCCACATATTTTACGAAAATTGCGGCAAATGGGCGATGGGCGAATATCGTGGGAAAATGGCGAATATCGCCGCACAAGAGCAACCATTGTTGCACAAGGGCAACCATCGCCGCACAAGGGCAGACACGCAGGTCTGCCCCTACGGTGTGGTGTGGTCCGGTTACGGCACCTCATTCAAAACAATCCCGGCATTCCACATTTTTTTCACATCTATGATTTTTCCTATATACCCCGCATTCTTATCCCCGTAAAATTCATCGTTGCCACGCATCGTGGCCTGTTCATAGCTTGCGGGATTATCGCTGAAAGCCAATGTGGTCTCAATAATTTTGTCAAAATGGTCAAGCCTCTCATCGCTTTTCCATGCCAAATACGCATGACCGCCATAAGGCCTGTTTACCAAAACAATGGCTGTTCCAATGCCCAAACTCTCTATGATGGCGGAAAATAATAAAGCACCCTCTATGCAGTTCGCACTTTTTTCACGCATTATCTCTACAGGATACCTGACTTTCTGACCGGCATTCGTGGCAAAACCACCCAAATAATGCCATTTTCTCTCAGTTATAATTTCATAAACGGCCTTCACCTGCTCCTCCACCCTGCTTGTATCACGCCGCTGATAAGCGTCTATGCCGCCGATTTTTTGAGCTACCTCCCTTTGCAAAGCCGGGATTGAATCCATTTGATATGTTATAAACGCCGCTATGTACTCCGGTTCACGCCAGTTAAAAAATTGAGGCGGCAACAACCTGATTCCGTATGAGCGTTCAAATAAAGGAACCTTGTCGCCGTCCAGCCCGTAAACACGGATTTCCAAAGTCGTTTTTGTTTCGCTCTTTATGGCAAAGGCCTCTTTTGCAAGGCTCAATTCCCTGCCAAGCTCAAATTCCATGCGGCTCATTGGCTCAATATCTTTTGTAACAGACACCACCTTGCTAAAACCGCCATTCAGCCAATATTGAAATGCAATCCTGTGAGGCTTAGAACCGCTGTTTTCAACCACACATTTTATATTACTTGGAATATTATTGAAAGTGGAAGTGTAAATAATCTCTTCATATTGCAGTTCGCCGATTTTTATATCTTTTAGCATGGGTTTTTCCTCTTGAATTAACGGCAAAACTTTGTTTTCCTCTTTTTCCGCAATGGTGTCTTTTGTGCCTTTGCCGTCTTTGCTGTCTTTGCCGCAGGAGATTAAAAGCAATGCCGCTATGAACACCAGCCTAACCATTGACCTTTCCCCTGAGCGTATGCCCTTTAATCCCTTCAATCACGCAATCCACATACATTCCTTCCCTGAAATTGGGCTGCGATGGCACTATCACCTTTCTAAAATTCCCGGTTTTTCCCACCCATTCAACGGAGTTTCTGCGAGAAGGTTTTTCCAAAAGAATTTTTTCGCAACGGCCAAGCATAAGTTTGGTTCGCTCTAAAGTTATTTTATGTTGCAAGTCTATGGTTTTTTGCAAGCGGGCTTTTTTTTGTGCCTCGGTTAGGGATTCCTTTTCCAAAGCCGAAGAAGTTCCTTCTCTGGAGCTGTAAGCAAACATAAACGCACTATCGAATTGCGCCTCCCGCAAAAGCATAAGGGTTTCCTCAAATTCATCTTCGGTTTCTCCGGGATAGCCGCAAATAACGTCTGTGGTTATGCCGTAAAGAGGGTTTGAGGAACGCAGAACCTCTACTATGCTCAAATAATTTTCCCTTGTATATTGCCTCTTCATCTTTTTCAATATGGAATTTGAGCCGCTTTGGGCCGGCAAATGCACATGAGGAGCTATTTTCGGCTCACCGAGCAAAATTTCCAGCAACTCACCTGTATAAAGTTTTGGATGCGGACTCATAAAGCGAATTCTCTCAATGCCTTTTACATCAGCTACAAGTTTCAGCAACCCCGCAAAAGACAAGCCCTTGCAGCGATAACCGTTAACGGTTTGCCCCAAAAGCGTAACTTCCGAAACTCCTTTTGCCACCGCCGCTTCAATTTCCCTTATAACGGAATCGGGTTCTCTGTACCGCTCCATTCCACGCACGTATGGCACAATGCAATAGCTGCACTTCATGTTGCAACCGCTTTGGATAGCTATGAACGTGCTGTAATTGTTTGAGAGCTTGGCGAAGATGTTTTTTGAGTTGAGAGTTGAGAGTTGAGAGTTGAGAGTTTGGGGTAGCTTTTCGTATTCGTTTGGAGCTAGCGCAAAATCTATAAAAGGCAAGTCTTTGAAAAGAGATTCTCCTCTGTTTTTTGCCATGCAGCCTAGAACGCCTATTTTCAAGGCTTTGCTGTGATTTTTCAACGGCTTTAAATCTTTTATGCGGGCTATTGCGCTTTCTTCGGCTTTGGCCCTAACCGAACATGTGTTCACTAAAATTACATCCGCTTTTTCCGTGTTTATGGCGGGAAGCCAGCCGTGAAATTCCAAAAGGGCTGCCAAACGAGCGGAGTCGTATTCGTTCATCTGACAACCGTATGATATTATGTGGTAATTCAAAAGAGAAATTTACCCACGCTCGCCTGAACCGCCCAGGGATATCCATTCGTTTTTTTAGCATATTCCAGTAAGCCGAAATGCCCACGAAGACCAAACAAAGCACCTTTTATATTCACTCCGCCGCCAAGGCTCGGACCAAACGCAAGAACATTGACTTTGGGTTTTTTAAGTTCGTTGTTCTTGTAAAGCACGGCATAGAGATTGGCGCCCACTTGAGGACCGGCCTCTATATAAGCAGACCCGATGTTGAAACGCACCAGGAACGGCAATTCCAAAGAATGCAGATTAACTCCGGCCCTGCGCAAATCATCAAAGCCATCTCCGGTTTTCAGCGTTAACTCACCCTTAGCCTGATACAAGGTGTATTGCAGTTCGGGCGCAATGCTGAAAAGCCTATTCACCTCAGCGGCAAAAGCTAGGCCTGCGCTTGCCGAAAAAGCCGGATGAAGCTTAACGACATTAGGCCCGAAGGAAAGGGACTGGAGAACATTGTGACCGCGCAAAGCGCTTGCTCCCAGCCCGGAGCGAATACCCAAATGAAACTCTTGAGCGGATGCAAAAGAAGTGCAAACCACAATCAACAGCGCATATTTAAACGAACTTTTCATTTTTACCTCTAACTTTTTTCCATGTGCTCTTTAGTCAAAAGCGCAATGCCTATGGCTCCCATTTCACCCGGACGCTCCGGGCGGATTGGCGTTAAACCGGTGTATTGCTCAAAAGCGCGCAACACAGCATCGTTTTTGAACGTGCCGCCCTGCACCACAACCTTTTTGCCCAAAGAATCCAAATTCCGCAACCGAATTACCTTTGTAAAAACATTATCTATAATGGAACGGCAAATTCCCGCTATTATGTCTTCGGGTTTTTTGCCGTCCCTTTGCTCCGTTATTATGGAACTGTTCATAAACACCGTGCAGCGGCTGCCCAGCTTTGACGGATTTTTGGAGCGAAACGCCATTTCTGCGATTTGCTCCATTTTAATGCCAAGGCTGCGGGCATAAGTTTCTATAAAAGAACCGCAGCCGCTTGAACAAGCCTCGTTCAAAATTATGCCTGTGACCACTCCGCTCGCCACGGAAATCGCCTTCATATCCTGGCCGCCAATATCTAAAATAAAACTTACATCGGGGCATATTTTTTTTGCCGCTTTTGCATGGGCTACCGTCTCTACCGTGTGGTAATCGGCACGAAGCGCGCGATAAAATAAAAGCTCTCCGTAGCCGGTTGTTCCAACACCCAAAATGTTCAGCTTTGCACCGGCTTCCCTGTAGCGTTCATTAAGCTGAATCAGAGCGCTTTTCAACACAACAAGAGGGTCTCCCTGATTGCCGGAATAAAAACTGTCCATAACTTCTTCTTCTTCGTTCAGCAGCACGAATTTTGTGGTGGTGCTGCCCGCATCTATGCCCAAATACGCTTTGATAACCGCATCTTTCTCCGGTTGCGAATAGTTACCGCCAAAAAGCGGATGTCTTTGCATAAACCTGTTTTTTTCCTTTTCATCTTTAAAAAACGGCGGAATTTCCTCTTCGCCCTGAGTTTCCTTTTTTGCATAAAAATGCTCAAGAGCATAAAGGCTTTTTTCCTTGCTATAACCGTTTTTTCTGTCTTTATACATAACGCTCGCAGAGAGTGCCGCACCCCATGCAACCAAAACCTCGGAATGCCTGGGCACTAAAACCTGCGAACTTGAAATTCCCAAACGCTGCTGAAATACCCCTACAAGCGAGGGATTAAAAGTCAGAGGCCCGCCTTCAAAGAGCACCGGGGGCTTTATTTCCATTCCCTGCGCAAGCCCGCCTATGGTTTGCTTTGCAATGGCATGGAAACTTGATAGCGCAATATCTTCCTTTGCAACGCCCTGGTTCAAAAGAGGCTGTATATCGGTTTTTGCAAAAACTCCGCACCTGCCGGAAATTTCATACACTTTTTCGCCTCTGGAAGCATAGCTCTCAAATTCCTCCGTTCTCACTCGCAAAAGCTCCGCAACCTGGTCTATAAAAGCACCGGTTCCGCCTGCGCACACTCCGTTCATTCGCATATCGGAGGCAAGGAGCTTTCCCGTTGTTTTGTCCTTCTCAAAAAATATAACCTTGGCATCTTGCCCGCCAAGCTCTATAGCAACACGGGTTTCCGGGTACATCTCGCGCACGGCCAAGGCGTTTGCAACTACTTCCTGAACAAAGAAGGCGTTGGCCTTTTCCGCAAAGGGCTGCCCGCCCGAACCGCAAAAGGAAACTATAAAGGATTTATTTTCAAATAATCCATGAGCCTCGTTCAATAACTCGCTAACGGTTTTTGCCTGCATGGCGTTATGCCTAAGATAGCGGCTGTGCAAAAGTTCCCGTGTTTCTGGATTTACAACGGCAATTTTAACTGTAGTGGAGCCTACATCAACACCAACCAACAGGTCGCTATGAGACATATTTTCTCCAAGCGGATTTTTTCTCCAGGAACAGATCATAGAGAACTGCAATTAAAATTGAAAAGAATACCGCTGCCACGCCGCCCGCCATAACAATCAACTTTCTTTTTGGCTTGGATTTATCAATCGGTTTCATAGGAGTATCTATAACATCCAAAACCGGCATATCGCGCGCTTCGTCTATTTTTGCAAGCTCATACTGTTTTTGCAGTTGAATCATAATCTCCTGATTCATAAAAACATCTCTTTGCAATCTCGCATCTTCCAATTCGTCTGAAGGGTCTATGCGAAGCCTGTTTCGCTGCCTAAATCTGCGCAGGTCTTCTTCTGCTTCCTTAAGGTTTCCTTTAACCTCCGCAAGCCTTTCCTCGGTAAATTTTCGATTTTCCGAAGCCTTAAAGTGCATCTTATTCAGTAAAATATCGTTCAACTGATTAAATACGAAATTATTCACGTCAAAAGAGACTTGGGGATCTTCAAATTCCGTAGATAGCGTTATTACGCCGCTTTTTTTGTCTTGGGAAAAAGCTATATAATTCCCTTTTTTAAGGGTGCCAAGCATACCGTATTCAAGTCTTGTTTGCCAGTTTTCTTTTGTGGTATCCGGTTTTATTTTCCAAAGGGCCTGCAAGGTAACCGGAGTTGAAGTATCGGGCAAGGCCTTGGTAACTTTCCATTTTTCCGCCAAAATCAATTGCAACATATAGTTTGATAGAATTATATCGCTTAAATACGCAGAAGGGTCATCGCCTTTGGAAGTAGAAACTCCGGCAAGGGCGGCAAGGGCACTTAAACTGCTGCTTTGCGGGCCGCTTGATGTTTGGTAAATGATTTTTGCTTCTGTTTTGTAAAAGGGGGTTGATAAAAGCGCAATGGCAAAAACCAACCCCACAATGAGAATAAACGTAAAAACAGCTAAAACCTTGTGCTTCAAGGTGCGCTTGATTATTGAAAATACCAGTTCCAGCAGGTCAATTTCTTCTTCGGTTTCCGTTTGCATAGGGGAGAATTTAGAAAAATGCCGAACCCTAACTACATTATCTTCCGCAGTTGCTGCAAACCCATCTGTATTTTTTTGCTTACATAATCAACGCTGAATCCGAAAATCTGCGCTATTTCTTCACGGTTCCAGCCTTCTCCAAAGCGAAGTTCAACAAATAATTGCGCAATAGGGCTAGACATTTCGGAAATATCGTTAACTTCCCATATGGGGGATTGGCTATCTTTAAAGTAAAAAGTTCCCGTGCGAGAAATTTCATCCGTTATATCCTGCTGTCTTTTTAGTTCCCTGAAATAGTCCATGCAGCAATTATACGTTATGGAATAAAGCCATGTTCTAATGGAAGATTGCTTTTTGAAAGGCTTTTCGCTGTTGATAACCTTTAAAAAAACCTCTTGGCGAATATCTTCCGCCGCCGCCATGTTGTCCACAAGATGCAAGCAGACTTTAAGCACAAAATTCGCATTTTTCTGCCAAAGTTCGGATATGTTCATAATAACCTCCTCAAAAACCGTTTTACCAATTATATATTATTATCAGGCCATTTTCACTTTTACCCTGCATTTTGCAAACATATGTTGACGTTTTTCGTTAATTTTCTACATTTATTGCAATGCCACTCCTGCTGTTTTTGCTTTTGCCCCTTGTTTCGTGCTCCGATAATTTATTATATAACGAAGCAACGCCACATATATCCATTGAAGTCCAAAACCGTTCAGATACGATTTTAACAACGGATTCCGTGCATTTCCAGGCTAAAATAAATCCATCTACCTCCAGCGTAAAAAATTTTTTTTGGACCGTAAATTCCAAAAAATACCCGTCTTTGCAGGTAAATACCATTTTTGATACATCCGGGGTTTACAATGCAAGGTTTTATGCAGTGGATTTTTTAGGCGATACCCTAAGCACCGGTTTTACCATAAGCGTTTCAAACATGCCTGTTTGCAACAGTGTTTTTTATTTAAAATTTTCTCACGGCTCGCCGATTTTCAAATGGGATTGCTACGATATAGATGGCGGCAGCCTGACTTATGACTTTACATTAAAGGATAAAACCAGAACTTTCAATAAAACCTTGCGGGAAGACTCCCTGCAACTGGGTTATGCCTTGCATAGCGACTATTGGGAAGTTCATATAACCGCCACAAACAGTTACGGCTTCAAAGCCAAACTGGATTCCATATGGGGTACGCCATGAAAAATCCGGTTCTCGCATTAACTCTCCTTATGCTCTCCTGTTCCGACAGCGATGAATTCGGCAGTGAAAAAAGCGATGTGATTCAGCTTAAAGGAATTTCCTACTATACTCCAAGGGCAAATGAATTGTATCTATATGAAGATTTACGGCTGGTCAATTCGGAAAACTCCGTTCCGTTTCGCCTGGATTCCGCAAAGTATTACCTTGGCGATTATTTTTGGATTATAGACAGCGATACCATTCGCTCAAATAAAAATCCTCACAGAGCAAGCTACGGCGAGCACTTTGTAAAATTAGTTTTGATAGACGTTTATGGAGATACCCTTAGCGACAGCATAACTGTTCGCCTAAACGAACAGCTAAGGATTGAATTGCTTTCCCCCATAGACGGTTTTTCGGATTTCTCAAAAACGGATTCGCTGGAGTTTAGGTATAAAATTGGCGGCGTAGATAGCTGGGAGCAAGCCTCCTCTTTTGTTTATGTTTCTACAGATGAAAACTCGCTGTGGAAAGAAGAAAATATTTTGCCGGATAATATTTTAAAACCCCCTCTTGACGATATTTATTTTTGGGGCGTTAAGGCATTTACGGAGCAAGATACCGTTTTTTCAAAGAGATGCATAGGCAAGTTTTGCTAGGGAGGTTGAAAGTGAAAAAAATACTATTGTTAACACTGATTGCCAGCATGGCAAATTCCGCTCCGCTTTTTATGCTAAACATGGAATCCGATATTGACAGCAGCATTTCCGCTTTATGGGAAAACTCCATTATGCAGATTTTAAAAGAGGCGGCTTTTGAACCTGTAAAAATAGACCCTGAGCATTTTGCCAAATGCGAAAATATAGAATGCGCAATATCTGCGGCAAGAGTTTCCGGAGCGCAGGGTTTGTTCAGGGGGCGGTTGCGGGCAGAGGGCAAGGATTCCGTTAGCGTAAGGCTTTGCATAGACTGGCTTGCGGGAAGTTCAAACCCGCAAACAGATGTTCAAGGCATTGCGCCGCTCGCATGGGATGAAACGATTAAAAGCGGGATTATCTTGAAATTGCTATCGGGAATAACCGGAAAAAACGCAGACATTGAAAATGTCAGAAATAAAAATACGGTTATAAGCGTTGAAACAAATCCGGAATATGCAGTTGTTATGCTAAACGGAAATGCCGTTTGCCAGGCTCCATGCGCATTTTCAGACAGTAGCTCTATGGCGCAAATCTCCGCCTATTGGCAATCGGGAGATAACCTGTGGGCAGCTAAAACGATGGTAAAGCTAGGCAACGACACGGTGAAAGTTTTTCTGGAATTAAAGCGTTCCTTTGCGGGAACGGAAATCCGCACAAATCCTGACAACGCATCGGTCTTTACGGCGGATATTCTGGATATAAATTCAAAAGCTATCGGCAAAACTCCATATAATATGCAAGGTTTGCCGGGCGAAACGCAAATCAGGCTTTTCCGCAAAGGCTATAACGACACTTTGTTAAATGTAAAAATTGACGCCCTGGAAAAGCAAATACAATTTGTGCAATTAACTCCGATTACAGACCCGCAAAAAATTTCCGAGCAGAATCTGCTTGTAAAAAGCCAAAACAAAAAAGACATAGGGCTTGGGCTTTTGGGCGGAAGCACAGGCCCTCTTGCAGCCGGTATTCTGCTTTGCATTCTTGCTCAAGACGATTACCAAAAGGCAAGGAATATAAAAAGGGAATTGGAATACCCGTCTTTTGGCGGAGAGAATTTTAAAGCAAAAATAGATGAAAATCACAAGGCTGTTAAAAACGGCAATTTAAAAACAGGCGTTGGCGCAGGTTTAATCGGGCTTTCGTTGCTTTTGGCGGGAATTGGGTTTACAATGAGTTTCTAAGGAAATTATCTTTCTATCTTCACCCCATGCTGGTAAAAGACATAAACCCGGAAATACTTTCCGAGATAAAAGGCAAATTTGCCGAAGACACCTTGCTTTCCGAAAATGCAACGAAAAATTCGGAAGCGGCTAGATATTTTCCCGAAAATCGCGAAAATGAAATTCGCCCGCCGTTTTTCCACGATACCGACCGCATAATACATTCCAAAGCCTACACCAGGTACATAGATAAAACTCAGGTTTTTTACCTGTGCGAAAACGAAGATTTAACGCATAGGGTGTTGCATGTGCAGCTTGTAGCCAAAATAGCGAGAACAATCGGGCGCATTTTAAAATGCAACGAAGACTTGATAGAAGCGATAGCCCTAGGCCATGATGTTGGGCATACCCCGTTTGGGCACACCGGCGAGAGGTTTGTTTCCGCCTACCTAAAAGAAAAAAAAGAAGGCAGCTTTTGCCACAATGCGCAGAGCTTCAGGTTACTGCACGAAATTGAAAAGAACGAAAACATGCATAATATAAATTTATGCGTTCAAACTTTGGATGGCATTCTTTGCCATAACGGGGAATGGCTTGTTGAGGAGTATAAAAGCAATTCCGCAAAAACAAAGGAAATGCTTGTTGAAGAATACCAAAAATGCCTTATTGACGAAACGCAAACAAAAAAGCTGCGCCCTATGACTTTGGAGGGCTGCATAGTCAGGGTTTCGGACGTTATTGCATATATCGGCAGGGACATAGAAGACGCAATTGCTGTGAACTTGATAAACAGAGAGGACATTCCCGCCGATATTAGCGAGGCTTTAGGAAACTCAAACAAACTTATAGTCAATTCTCTGGTTTTGGATATAATAAACAACAGCTACGGCAAAGATTCCATAGCTTTTTCAAAGGATGTTTTTAAGGCTTTGGATAAATTAAAGGGATGGAATTACGAGAATATTTACAACAATCCTAAAAAAACATCCGAAGACGATAAAATACACGTAATGTTCAATTCCGTGCTGGATTCTCTTTTAAATGAAAACTTGCGCGGAAACATCAAGCAGCAATATGAAAAATGGAAGAGCGAGCAAAACGATGAATATTTTAAAACCAGCAGCCCGGCACGTATTGCCGCAGATTACATCTCCGGCATGACAGACGATTTTTTGATGACCTCCTACAGTGAGCTTGTTGTGCCAAAGTCATTTGGATTCAGCTTTGGGCGGTAGGGGCAGAGCCAGGCGGAAACCGTTATAGTTGTGGCGCGTTCCGGGAGAACTGTAGCCTCTATCCGAAACCCGGCAACCCAGCGCATCGTAGTACCAACTGCCACCGCGAAGAATGCGGTTAGAACCATTCCTTGGCCCCACGGGATTTTTCTGTAAACCGGAGCCATATCTATCGTACCAGTCGTTTACCCATTCCTGCACATTGCCGCTCATATCGTATATTCCCAAGCCGTTTGGTTGCTTAAGGCCTACGGAATGAATTCTGCGGCTACTATTGCCATTATGCCAAGCTACATTGAACAAGTTATCGCTGCCGCTGTATTTGTAACTCTTGCTTTGGCTGCCGCCTCTAGCAGCATATTCCCATTCCGCCTCCGTAGGCAGGCGATAGTTCTTGCCTGTTTGGAGGTTTAGTTTTTTTACAAATTCCTGTGCATCATTCCAACTTACACTTTCCACCGGACAATCTTCGCCGCAGCTTTTAAAAGAACTCGGGTTGCTGCCCATAATTTCCATCCACTGCTTTTGGGTAACCTCCCATTTTCCAATGCAGAAATCCGCTACTGTAACGCTATGAGCGGGTCTCTCATCACCAAAGCAATCGCTTCCCTGTTCCGCAGTGCAGCCCATTGTAAATGTTCCGCCTTTTACCAATACCATATCTGAAGGGCATGAGCCATGCCCATAGGCAGCAAAAATGAAAAACTGTAAGATAAAGAAACATTTTTTATTCATAGATTTTTTGAATATAGTAAATAGTACTGCGAAAAATATCGTAAATTTTACTAGTCCTGTACGCAACGGACAGAGAACAGGTAAGATTTATTGATGTTGTACCATGTAGCGTTCTCGTAGTTATAATTTATGTAGCGGATGTAGGCACCGTTGCTATTGCCTTCGCTGGCACTCCACCAATAGCCGTAGTAGCCGGCACTGGTGAAACGGCCATCCGAATAGCCGCCGCCGCCCGGCAGGGCCGAAAAGCCGAATTCGTCTGTACCATTGCCGGATTTTCCTTGATAATCATTCCAGCCGCTCGTTGTTTTCAGTCTTTTTCCCTCAGTGCTCTCGCTGCCTATATAAGTTGCCATCAATTCCCACTCCGCTTGGGTTGGCAAATGCCAGCCGGAAGGACATGCTTTTATGGCTGTATTCCAATCATAAAGACGTCCGTATTTTTGGCAATTGCTTTCATCGTTGCCATAACATTTGCTATCGCTTGCGTTGTAATTCAAATTTTCTGCCATCCAGGTTTGCGAGCCTATTTTTGCGATTTTATATGTTTTGCCGTCCCTCTGGTCGCTTTGTACAGAAGCCTTTCGTGCTGCCTCCTCTTCTTTTGCTTTAGCTTCATCTTTTCGTACGGTTTCTCTTGGTTTAATTTCCTTTTTTGGTTTAACTTCTTTTTTTGCTTTGGTTTCTTTTACTTTGGTTTCTTTTGTTTTTGGTTTAACTTCTTTTCGTTCTGGGGCAGAACTTTTCTTGGCTTCAAATGGTTTACCGCCAAGAGAAAACCGTAAATCCGAATAAAAATCGCCTTGCCCGGCAGCGGAATAGCCAAAGAATATCAATGTTATTGCAAGTACTTTCATAAAAGAACTCTTTTTTAGGGGTTTTGTGTGAAAATGAGCCATTAGGGTAAATATAGAAATAAAAAACAAAGAAAATATGAAAAACTACAACCTAAACGACCTGAACAACATCGCAAGGGCAACCGTGCCGTAAATTATGTGACCGATCCATGCCCCCAGCCACGGCTCCAAAATACCGTTTTCGCCCATTTGCAAACCTACCCTCACAACTATATAGTAACTGAATGTCAAAATTATGCCTATGCCGAATTGATGGCTCAAAGAACCGCCCCGCTTGTATTTATGCGAAAGAGAAAGAGCTATTACCAAAGTTACCAAAGCCGTTACCGGCCCAGAATATTTAAAATGCCACTGGGTTTCCATTTTCTGCGTGTCTTCGCCGCTGCGTCTCAAAATCTCAATTCTGCGGCTTATCTGCTTTGTGTTCATCTCTTCATGGCTTTGCCTCTCGTTTATTATATCCTCCGGCAAAACGCTGGTTTGCTTTCCTATATCCATCGTTCTAAACTTATATGCGCTCAAATTGCCATCCTGTGTAAAATATCTCGCCCAACCGTCCGATAAAACCCAAGAGCTATCACCCCATTCTATATTTTTTGCATCGTAGCGAGCAATGGGTTTGCCGTTACTTTGCAAAACCAGGGACATCTGCTGGCCTTTTTTTTCTATGCCGTTGTAATACCTGAAGTACCAGTCCGAATGGTCGGAACCTATAAACACAAACTGATGTTTTTCCTTTATCCTAGGATTTTTTCTCTGCTCAATTCTTGTTTCCGCAATTTCCAAACGGCGATAATTTGCATTCGGCAAAATCCTTTCGCTAATGCCAAAGAGAAGCACGGTTATCACCGCTCCCGCTATTATAATAGGCAAAAGTATTTTGGAAGGGCTTTTGCCTGCGCCCTGCATCGCAGATATTTCCAAGTGCCTTGCCATTGCACCGACACTGGCTATTGCGGTTAGCATTAGCGCGACTGGCGAAACAAGGTATATTATATACGGCAGATAATTTAAATAATATTCCGCCACTTGATCCATTCCTTTTAAAAGCCACATCTTTATATTGCCAACAAAATCTATTATTATAAAAAACACAACGCTGCCCACGGATATTAAGGTAAAGGCTTTAAAAAAGTTCACAAGAAGGTATAGGGAAAATTTCATCGCCTTGCAACCCGCCATGTCAAAAATAAACCGATTGTTCCGATTAACGCATTGCAAGCCCACATTGCTATTTCCGGCGAAATTATCAAACGGGCAGCCAGGTTTTCCCCGCCGATCAGGCACACCCAGTAAACGGCGAAAAATCCAAGACTGTAAACCGTGCCGGGGCCTATGCCGCCCCGCCTTGCTATTATGCCAAGCGGCGCGCCTATAAGGGCAAATACAACACATGCCACGGCAGTGCTTATTTTTTTATGAATCTCAACCATATACTGAGCGATTTGCCTGGAAAAGCCATCACGCCTTGATTCCATTCTATTTATCAATGCTAGAGTCTCTATTTCTTCTCTTTTTGTTATTTCTATCACTCCGCGAAGCCTTTCTCTGTTCGGCTGGACCTCTTTTAAGCCTTCCGGCAAAATGGTGTCATTTTTAAGAATCGCAATTAAATTATCCGCCCTTTTCCAAACATGAGGTTCAAAGTCCTTAATCAATTTTTGCAAATTGTCCTCGGTTTCTTTCATAGCTTTTATCATGTCTTCTATGGGCATTTCACGGGTGCCGCGAGTTTTTTTATCTGTGCGCTCAAAGCGGGCATCAACGTTTTGCACGGCAAAATCCTGGTTTGCAAAGCGAATTCTGAAATATCGCTCGGAGTCTTTTGGGTCCACAAAATGGTTTTCGCCATTTTTCAAGTGAAGCATTAAAGTTGCGCCCATGTCCACATATTCCATAGATGCGCTGTCTGCTGTTATCACCCGCGGATAAGCACCGCCTATTTCAAAGATTCTTATGCCGTAAAGCGTAGCGCTTTGGTTATCTATGCGAGAAACCCAAATTTGAATACCGGGGAACTGGTTTATGAGCTTGCCCTCATCTATCATGGCATGCGGCCTTTTGCGGGTTATGGACTGCATCAGCATTGAGCTGCGGTAATTTGCTTCCGGCAAAAGCCAGTTGTTGAAGATAATCAAAAGCATCATGAGCAGCGCAGAAAAGATTAAAACAGGCCGCATAAGCGAGAGCGGTGATATTCCTGCTGCCTGCATAGCCGTGATTTCTCTATCTGCGGAGAGCCGGCCAAAGGTCATAAGGGTAGCGGCAAGCACGGACATGGGCACGGCAAGCCCCACCATCCAAACCACATTGAGCGTAAAAATCTCCAAAACAATTTGCGCAGGAATCCCTTTTGAGAGAATTTTATCCAGCACCTCAACCAGAAAGTTTATCACAAACAAAAACGTAGTCACAAAAAGTGCCGCAAAGAATGGGGCAATGTGCTCTTTGAGGACATAACGGATGAGGATCATTGGAATGGAATGTAGAAAATTACTAAATTCCTTTTATGCTGCTATACCATGGAAGCAATTTGCCAATAGAAAATCCCTTGCTTTTGCCGGCAAGCCATCCTACCGACTTTGGCACAGGATTTTATACAACTACTAACCATAAGCAGGCAGCCGACTTTGCAAACAGAGTTGTTAAATTGCGTAATGGCGTAGCTTTAGTCAATATATATGAATTTAATGAAAATGAAATGGAGAAATATTTAATTTTACGATTTGAGAGCCCTAATGCCGATTGGTTGCATTTTGTTGTGAATAACAGAATGTCAAAACAAATTGAGAAAAATTATGATTTGATTATAGGGCCTGTGGCAAATGACGATGTCTATGAAACCATAATTGCTTTCGAAAACGGAATTTACGATGAGCAGGAAACTTTAAAGCGATTGCTGGTTAGAAATTTGTATAATCAATATGTGTTCAAAAACCGAGATATTATGAGTAAATTGATATTCAAGGAGGTAAAAAATGTCTGATTCCAGATTTTCTTTTTTATTATATGCAATCACGAAAAATTTGATTGAATTTATATCAAGTCAATATAAGATAAGTGTAGAAAGCACAATGGAAAAACTTTATAATTCAAAAACCTATTCAATGCTGGAAGATAGAGGTACCGGCTTGTGGCAGTTTAGCAAGTTATTTATATTTTTAGTTTTTGACAGGGAGCAAAAGACAGGAAAATTCGAAATTCCAGAAGGAGTATTATGACAAACAGAGAGAAATACACAATATTTTTAATAGAGCAATTTCGCTTTAAGCGAGGCATTTCAGCAAAAGCGACTTACAATTTGTTTAAGGAAAAAGGCATTTTAGAATACATAGGCAATACTTTTGAAGCAATTCACACTTTAGACACAAATTTTGTGCTTTCCGAAATAGAAGATTTGATAAAGTGAATCCCTTTTCTCTTTTTGCTGCTGCGCTTTGGCGATTGGGTTACTGTATGGATTTAAAAACACGGCTTGCTCCCCAAAAAAACACGAACTTCACCACTCCGCTTTTAGGCATTGGAAGTTTGCTTGCGGGTGGGGCAGGCAAAACACCATATACGGCGTTTTTAGCGGAACGGCTTAAATTGCAGGGACTTAGCGTTGCAATCCTGTGTAAAAACACGGGTGATGAAAATTTATGGTTTGCAAAAAAAGGCTTAGAGGTTTTTACAGGGAATCGTTTAGAACTTTGCAAAAAACTGGATGGCAAATTTGACATTTTAATCAGCGATGATGGTTTGGAAGACCGCCGTCTTAGCCATGCTTTTTGGGTTTGCTTGACATGGGGTGAGCGAGCGGAGGGTTTGCGGGACATAATTCCTCACGGGAATTGCCGCAGTTTGTGGAAAGATCATCCGGAAATAGGTTGCATAAAAAGGTGTGCAATGGAGTGGGAAGAAGGTGCAAAAACAGCGGATATTGTTTTTTCAATGAACCCGCCTGTAAATGCAAGCGGTGAAACTTTGCCGGAGAATTCCGAAATAGTCGCTATTGCAGGCATTGCACGTTCGCAAAGGTTTTTTTCAGGATTACGAAAAAATTATCACGTAGTAAAAAAAATAGATTGCCCGGATCATTTTAATGTTCAAAAGAAAGTGGAAAAGGCATTGAAATTAGGTTTGCCGGTTGTGATAACGGAAAAGAATGCGGTTCGTTTGCCGGAGCGTTTGCTGGAAAATAAAAGGGTGTTTGTGTGCGGGGTTGGTGTTAAAGCTAACTTACTATATTATTAACAATGGATAAAATATTGTCAACTCCAAAACAGCAGTTCGGTCAGTTCTATACAAAGAATACAGATTATATATTGCAAGGATTGAACAAATTTATTATAGACAAAAATATAACAGACCCTTTTGCCGGAGCAGGTGATTTGTTAAAATGGGCTAAGGCTGGCAGGGCAAGTTCAGTTATCGGTTACGATATAGACAGAACA
>JAISSJ010000183.1 GCA_031273195.1 Candidatus Fibrimonas sp. | reverse complement strand
AGGGAGTAGGAAAAACGCTTAAATTAATGTTTTTTCCACTCCCTACTCCCTACTAGCCACTCCCTTAGCGAATAAATCAGCGTTTACTATAGATTTTTTTCAGGGAAAAGTCGGTTTTTTGTGAATTTAGGGTGAATTTTGCCCAAAATCGCCCCTTTCAAACAATGTCTGAACCCCGATTTACCCGATTTAAGGATTTTCCCGATTTTTCAACATCATTTTTAATAATCCTGTAAATCCTAAAATCCTGAAAATCGGGGTTCAGACAATATCAGGAAGCAAGAGCATTTATTAATAATCAACGGCCAGACCGGCCTTTAGCCATGCGTCGTTCTTGTTGTTTTTTGATACATTGTCCTTGTTTTTTGCGTTTAGAAAACCGGCTCCGGTGTAAATGCTGAGGTTTTTGCTGTAAAAATAGTTTGCCAAAAAATCCAGCAAAAATAATTTTTCTTCTGTTCCGCCTAAAATTTTGCGCTCGCTGCATTCCTTATGCTCGGAGTAAATTTCGCAATCGCCCTGCCTTAAATAGGCGGTTTCAAGTTCGGCATTGAATTTTTTGTTTGCGGAAGTGTATTTCAAGTTCCACCACAAGTCTATGGCATCCGGCCCTCTGCGATAGCCCAGCGGATAATCCACTATGTACATATCCGCAAAATCAGGTTTTCCCTGCTCTCTGAAATTGCTGTTGTAAATTTTTCTGCTTGTCATTTTTTGCAGAGGCACCTTGTTGTTGTTATACTGAGGGTCTGTGCGAACCGCATCTATTCTGCTTTGAATTTCGCCAAGACTGCCAAGAGGTATTTTTTGTTTGCAGCCCGCCAAAAACGCAAGTGTTGTGTAGCCTTTATCGCCCTCAACCTCGCCGACCGGGCTTTGGATATCTTCCATCACAAACTGCCAGTAAAATTCGGAATTTTTTATGGGCCTAATCCCTGCCTCAAGAGCGGTGCTCATTTTGCTGTAACCGTAACTGAAATTGTTGTGCCAAGCGGTGAACGGGGAAAGGTCCCTGAATTCCAAATTTTTTCCGCCTATCAAACTTTGCTCCGAAATGGAAACGTAGCCAAAGCGCCCATCTATTCCAACTCTGTGCAAAAGCAGATTTTTGCTCGGCTCCGTATAAACCCTCCCCCTTGCGTTTGGAATGGTGGCATTTACATCTTGCTGTTGTTTTATTTCGGTTGAGTCCAGCCATGCGTTCAGGGAAACAATCAAAAAATCATATCTCGCTATTCCTGCGGAAAATTTCCAGTGAACAGCGTCGTGATGAGGTGCGCCGCCCAAAATTATTGAGTTTGGAGTAGGAGCGATTTCCGGTTTAAACCGCCCGAATTTCACAAAACCCGCAGGATTATTCCACTCTCCCCACGCCTCCGTAGGAACGTTCAAATCCAATTCCGATGGCGCAAATGTATAGGTGCGTTTATAGGAATCCTGATACCACGCCTCAATATCTCGCCTCAAAGGAAATTCCGCATGGAGCAAAAAATCGTCTTTGTAATTTGCGCCAAGTCCAAGGACAAAAAAAGGCGGCAGGTTTTCAAAATATTGCGCTGTTTGCAATGGAACTCTCAAAGCCCGCCAATTATCGCCGAACTTTTCCACCGTGTCCACAGCAAATACGCCTGCGGTTGGCGCACCCCAAAGCCCGGCGTTAATTTTAATGTAAGCGGAACCTCCGATGTTTTCTGCTTTTGCTTGTGAAAAGAGGACGAGAAGAGGGAGGAAGAGAAAAAGAAACACTATTAATTTTCCGTACTTGCTTTCTGTTTGGAAAAATATTTCTGCACTATCCAATTTCTTGAAAACTGCCTGACCGCTTCCAATGCATCCGAAGCCCACGCTCCGTTTATGACCGCTCCGGAAACACCGCCTATTATAGGAATAATTTGACCGGCTTTTCTTTTGGAAACGTTAATTCCGATTTTTTTCAAAAATTCTCTGACAACGATTATAATTTGCCCTGTAGATAAAATGTTATCCAGTGATTGCTGGTAAATTTTTTTCCAGCTCATATCTAAAGCTTTTTCCGTTTGTTTTAAGGCAAGAACTATTTGCACCTTTTCTTTAAGATTATCTGCCGAACCTGCGGTTATAGCCTGAAGTATTGCTATCTGAATATCTTCGGATTTTATCGGCAAACCATAAGTAAACGCAATTTTATTGGCAAAGCCCAAAATAAGCCCAAATGATGCGGGAATATCCACCAGCAAAAGAGTGACACCACCGGCTCCCGTTGCGCCGCCCTCCACAGTTAAACTTGCAATTCCCAATGACTTGAAATTTCTTGCGCTATTATCCGCTTTTTCAAACCACTCTTCAAAATTTTTTTTGTCTAAATTTTCTATATCAGGAATTTCATCGGAAATTTTTCCAACGGCAGATGCCGCAATATCATTTGCCCCGGAAACCACTTCTTCCAACAAGGGAGCAATTTTTTTCATCACGGGCGAAAGAACAAGCGCTACCGGAGCCGTAATTTTATTCAAGCCCCTATTGACCAAATTGGGCGGTTGATTTTCCCATTGCTCAAATTCCTCTTGAACGGTAACTTGCAATTCATTCATTTTATTCTCCTTGTTAAACTTTATAAAAAATATTTAATGATTTTTTTAACCGTTTCGTTTTTCGAAATATCCTTCAAATCTATCTTTGAATATTTTTCCTTAAAAATATCCACCAGTCCATTTATCCATTCCTTATTTGTTTTCACTTCCGATACGCAAATAACATCATCTTGAATAACATAATTGAAAGAAATGTCCATAGGCTCCGTTTCGCCTTTTAGTTTGACGGTCAAATTTATTTTGCCTTGTTCTATCTTCAAGTTCAGAACCTCGGCAATGCGATTTATTTTTGCATTCATAACCCGTCTTAACCCTTCTGAGAAAATCTTATTCAAAAAATCATCTTCCCCTTTACCTCTGCCGCCACCTCAAACCCTGCCAGCAGCGAGAGCAGGCAAAAGCCGAATTCCGCTGCTGTTCCCGCACCCCTTGATGTTATTATGTTTTCGCTGATAACAACAGGAACATCCAGATATTTTTTGCAGTAAGGTTCAACATCAGCCCTAACGCTAGGATAGCTAGTCGCAGAGTAATCTGCGAGAATTCCCGCATTTGCAAGAACTTTGGGTGCAGCGCATATCGCAGCTATTTGCTTGTCGGCTTCGTAGCTTTTTACAAGCAGATTTCTCACAGAAGTGCTTTTCAGCAAATTCTCCGTTCCATTTCCGCCACCCGGCAAAACAAGCAGGGTAAACGGCAAACCTTCTATTTGATCCAAAAGGGAATCCGCCAAAATCGTTAAGCCATGCGCTCCCAAAACTTCCTTTTTGTCGCTTATGGAAGCCGTTTTAACCGTAACTCCACCCCTGTGCAAAATATCGTATGGGGCAACAAATTCAAGCTCTTCAAAACCATCTGCCAAAAGAAAAATAGCTACGGCCATTCTAACCTCCTTTTAAAAATGCAAAACCGAATGCACGTTGCCCGGCAATTGCTTTCTTCCGTTCATGGCATCCAGTTCGCAAAGAAAAGATATTCCAACAATAACCGCTTTTTGCTTTTTTACCAAGCGGCAAGCCGCAGCCATTGTTCCTCCGGTTGCCAAAACATCGTCTATCAGCAAAATACGCTCGCCTTCAGCAAAAGCATCTATGTGAACTTCAATGCTGGCTTCGCCGTATTCCAAAGAGCAAGTTTCAACATCGGTTTTAAAAGGCAGTTTGCCCTTTTTGCGTATGAGCGCAAAACCCGCTCCCAGTTTGTTCGCCGCCACCGCACCGAAAATAAAGCCTCTGGCCTCAATTGCCACCACCTTTTGAATCTTTGCATCCGCAAAAGGCTCTATCATTTTTTCCACGGCAAAATTAAAGGCCTGCGCATTTGCGAGCATCGGGGTTATATCCCTGAAAATAACACCTTGTACCGGAAAATCGGGGATGTTTCTGATAAGAGGAATTAAATCCATATAAGCTCCCTTTACTTGCCTTTCTCAAAGCGAACGAACTGAGCCACTTCCAGCTTGGAAAGGCCGAGTTCCTTTTGCTTTTCGGCAAGCACATTGCGAACGGATTTCTTGCTGTCGGTGTAAAATTCCTGGTCAAGGAGGCAGAATTGCTTCAAGGCCTTTTTTACACGGCCTTCAATGGCGCGTTCAATAAATTCGGCTTTGGTTTTGCCTTCGTTTATCACCTGTTCCTTTGCAATATCCTTCTCCTTTGCAACGAGTTCCGGAGAAAGGCCGCTCTCATCAAGGGCTACGGGATTAGAGGCGGTAACATGCAGGGTGATGACTTTTGCCGCAGCCTGAACAGCTTCTTTGCCGCCGTTTGGATTGCCTTCAAAAGCGAGTTTCACAACGGTGCCTATTTTGCCGCCGAGGTGCGCATATGAATAAACTGCTTCTCTCTCGCCAATGGGCAAAACAGCAAACCGGCGAATTTCAATTTTCTCGCCGAATTTTGCCAAAACCTCATCTATGCGACCGGCAACGGTTAAGGAGCCAACCGGAAGTTTAAGAACATCTTCCACGGAAGAAGCATTGTTTGCCTTTATAGCATCTGCAATATCCGAGCCTAATTTTACAAAATCCTCGTTTTTGGAAACAAAGTCCGTTTCGCTGGTAAGCTCAAATGCAAAGGCCTTGCCTTCGGTTGAGCCTACGAACACCGAACCTTCTTTTGCGTCTTTGTCTGCGCGCTTTGCCGCAACAGCAGCACCTTGCTTGCGCAGGTATTCCACGGCTTTTTCAACATCGCCATCGCTGGTAACCAAAGCCTCTTTGCATTTCATCATGCCTACGCCGGTTCTTTCGCGCAGGCTGTTCACCATTTGTGCGGTTATAGCTGCCATTATGCGTTCTCCTCCGCCGGTTTCTCGGCGGTTTTCTCTTTAGCGTTGTTCAATGCAGCGGAAGGGTTCTGGCGAGGAACCGCATTTGCCGCCAGGTAATCCACAATCATCGAAACGGAACGCAGGGCGTCGTCGTTTGCGGGAATGGGGTATTGAACCAGTTCGGGGTTTACATTGGTATCGCAAATTCCGATTATGGGAATGCGAAGGCGGCGAGCCTCGGAAACCGCTATATGCTCGTGGTTCAAGTCTGTTATCACAACCACGCCCGGAAGCTGGCTCATCTCTCTGATGCCGCCAAAAACATTCAAAAGTTTTGAGCGCTCGCGGTTTTTATCCAAAACCTCTTTTTTGCTCATCTGTTTGAAAACGCCCTGATTTTCCATATCGTCTATTTTGTCAATCTGCTTAATTGACTTGCGCACGGTTTGGAAATTGGTGAGCATTCCGCCTAGCCAGCGGTTTGTGACGTGAAAATGCCCGCATTTTGCGGCGGCGTCTTCCACGGCTTTGCGAGCGGTGGATTTGGTGCCAACGAAAAGAACGGTGCGGTTATTGCCGGAAATCCGGGCTATAGCCTGACCTGCCACCTCTAAAAGGCGTCTGGTTTTTTCCAGATTCAGCACGTGTATGCTGTTCTTTTCGGTTAAAATGTAGGGTTTCATTTTAGGGTTCCAGCGACGGGTCTGGTGCCCAAAGTGCGTGCCTGCTGCTAACAGGTCTTCTATAGAAGGCAAATCTGCCATATTGTTCTCCATTTGGTTGTTCTTCCCGACTGCTTATACATCCGAACTTTACAAGAACGCTTGCCCCTGTAGGCCACCTGGGATGCTGAAACACAATCGGTGTTTGTTGATTTGGAACGTAAATATAGAAATATTTTGCGGGTTTGTCAACGTTTAAATAACTCTTCCATATTCACCAAAAATTTCTCGCGGCTGTCGTGAACAAAAGAGGTCACCCCGGTGTCCATTCTTATGGCATCAACCGGGCATGCTTCTACGCAAAGCCCGCAGAACACACATGCTAAATGGTCTATCTCAAAACGAACCGCTCTCTTTTCAACCAAGCCGTTCGGAGATTCGCCTCCGTCCACCCTTATGCAGCGAGCCGGGCAGGCAGCAGCGCACATTCCGCAAGCAACGCAGCGTGGAGTGCCGTCTGCTCTCTTTAGCAAACGATGCTTGCTCCGGTAATCCTTTGGAATGGGAGGCTTTATCACAGGGTATGGAATGGTGGGCAAAGTTTCGTACTTAAAAAGCCCTCGCAAAAAATGCCTGAACGTGGTGTACAAGCCACGAATCGCTTCGGGTATATAAGAAATAACCCAAAGCGTTCTCTCAGGATGCCTAACTATGCGGGGCATATTTACCACCTGAAATGGGCAAATGCCTTGTTAGCTTCTGCCATCTTATGCGTATCTATCTTTTTGCGAACAGCTCCGCCGTCGTTGTTCTTTGCGGCAACAAGCTCGGCTGCCAAACGGAGAGCCATATTCTGCTCGTTTCTTTTTCGAGCCGCCGTCAAAAGCCAGCGAAGCGCAAGAGCCTTGGCACGTTCCGGAGCCACTTCAATGGGCACCTGATAGTTAGCACCGCCAACCCTGCGGGTTTTAACCTCAACATGAGGCTTAATGTTTTCAAGGCACTGGTCAAATTTTTCCATTACGGATTCGGAACCCGGAACTTTCTTGTCCAATTCTTCCAATGCGGTGTAAACAATGCGCTCGGCTATGGTCTTTTTGCCTTTTTTAAGAACCACGCCAACAAGCTCTGTGACCACCGTTGAATTAAAACGCGGGTCTGGCAGAATAGAACGATGAATGGATTTTCTTCTTCTGGACATATTATTCTCCTATTTCTTTCCACCCTTTGTCGGTGCGGCTGCGACCTTCTTTTTAACTCCGTAGCGGGAACGGGCCTGCTTGCGACCGTTTACGGCCTGGGTATCAAGCGCACCGCGGATTATGTGGTAGCGAACACCGGGCACGTCCTTAACACGGCCACCGCGAATCAGCACAATGGAATGCTCTTGCAGGTTATGGCCTTCGCCGGGGATATAAGCGGTCACTTCCATTTTGTTGCTAAGTCGCACACGGGCGATTTTGCGCAAAGCGGAATTGGGCTTTTTGGGTGTTGTGGTATAAACACGGCTGCAAACGCCGCGTTTTTGCGGGCAGGCTTTAAGCGCTGGGGCTGTTGTGCGGTTTTTGACCTTTTCACGGCCAAGGCGCACTAACTGTTGAATGGTTGGCACTCTAGTTTCTCCTAAATGCTGGTTTTAAATATAGATATTTCACGAGGCTCTGCAATGTTTTATTCAAGTTCATCGTCCAAGTCCTCAAAATCGCTGTCTGAAAAAGAGCTGCTGCGAGGAATATCCAGCGCCGGCTCGTCTTGTACATCGGAATCCTTTATCTCTATGTCTCGCAAATGCAAGTCGCCTGTGCCGGACGGTATTAAACGGCCCATAATCACATTCTCTTTCAGGCCGAGCAACTTGTCTTTTGAGCCCGCTATGGTGGCTTTGGTAAGCACCTTTGTGGTCTCTTGGAAAGAAGCCGCAGCTATAAAGCTATCCATTGCCAAAGCAGCCTTTGTTATGCCTAGCAGCAACGGAATTGCCCTGGCAATTTTCTTGCCCTCGTCTTCCAGTTTGCTGTTTTCCATGCGAAGTTCAATTCTGGAAACATCTTCGCCTGTCAAAAATTTGGAATCGCCCGGTTCAATTACGGAAACCTTTCTCATCATTTGGCGAACAATGCACTCTATGTGCTTGTCGGAAATGGTAACCGCCTGCAAGCGGTAAACCGACTGAATTTCGTCCACTAAATGCCTTTGCAATTCCTCTTCGCCCAAAATGCGAAGTATATCGGCCAAATTAACGGAACCTTCGGCTATGGCCTGGCCCCTGCGAACCCTATCTCCCTCATGAACGGAAAGATGCTTGCCGTGCGGAATCACAATCTCTTCTTCCGCATCTGCGTTTCTAATCAAAACTATTTGCCCGGCACTCTTTTCGGAACCAAATGCCACTATGCCGTCTATAGGGGCAAGTATCGCAGGGTTCTTAGGTTCACGGGCTTCAAATAATTCGGCAACTCTGGGCAAACCGCCGGTGATGTCTTTTGTTTTTCCTACGGAGCGGGGCAATTTCGCTATTGTCTGGCCGCTCACAATAATATCTCCTTCGTGAACCGTTAGAATTGCGCCGTCCGGCAAAAAGAAATGGCCAACACGTTCGCCGTTTTGCATAACATTTATGGAAGCGCGTTTGCGGCCTCTTTTATCGTTGATTATAGTCCAAGTCTCTATGCCGGTGGTTTCATCAACCTCGGACATATAGGTTGTTTTTTCCACAAAGTCCAAAAGCTGTATTTTGCCGCTAACCGTGCTTATAATCGGGCTGTTGTAAGGATCCCACTCAAAGAGCAAATCGTCTTTTTTAACCGAGTCTCCGTTTTTAACCTTAAGCGTTGCGCCATAAGGAACTTGCCAGCGGCCACGGTTTATGCCGTTAGTGTCTATAAACACAAGCTCTGCCATGCGGCTGATTTCCACTTGAGAACCTTTATACTCTATCTCATCGCTGTTTTCAAGAGAGATTTTGCCGTCAACGGAAGCTTTTTTATTGTTATCCACAGTTATGCGGCTGGAAGCACCGCCTATGTGGAAAGTGCGGAGCGTGAGCTGCGTACCCGGCTCGCCTATGGATTGAGCCGCTAAAACACCCACGGCCTCTCCCAAATCCACCAAACGGCCGGAAGCCAGCATTCGGCCATAGCACTTTGCGCAAACTCCAAGCGGAGAATTGCACGTTAGCACAGAACGTACCGCAACTTCTTCTATGCCGGCATCCAAAATTTTCGGAATATGCTCTTCCTCTATCATTTCGCCTTTGGAAACCAGCAAGGCATCGGTGACAGGGTGCTTAATGTCCTTTAATGAGAAACGGCCCAAAATGCGCTCGCCAAGTCCCTGAACAATGTTGTCACCGTCTTTTGAAGCAGAGCGAACAATGCCTTTTACTACCAGGTGTATGGGTGTTCTAATGCCGAAGTTTATTATTTCCCTCAGCCTGGAATGGCTTATAACAGAGCCGGCAGAAACTACGGTTTTCCCATCATCTCCGTGAATGGCTTTCTCCAAGGTCATTCCGATTATCTTTTTGCAAAACCGTTCGTAATTTATAACCTCAATGGATTTCAATTCTATGAACATCAATTTGCGCAAAACTTCCTTTTCAAGCTCCTCGCCTCTTTTTACCAGAACTTCTTTATTGCTCGGGTTTAAAATATCGTCGGCTGCCACATAGCCTTTTAGCCTTTTTGAAAACAGGCTAAGGCCTTCGGAGGTGTCTTTCAAGCGCTCATAATGTTCAACGGAAACCTTTTCCGAAACAATTCTGATTTCGCAGCAATCTTCTTCCGTAATAACCAAATTCTGCGCAACATCCACAAGACGGCGCGTTAAATAACCGGCATCTGCGGTTTTCAAAGCCGTATCGGAAAGGCCTTTGCGCGCTCCGTGCGTGGAAATAAAGTATTCCAGAGAATTCAAACCTTCTCGGAAACAGCTTGTGATAGGGTTTTCTATAACCTCGTGCTCGCCTATTTTTCTGGTTGGCTTTTGCATCAGGCCGCGCATTCCCGAAAGCTGCTTGATTTGCTCCCTTGAACCGCGCGCGCCGGAATCCGCCATCATGAACAGAGGGTTAAAACCATCCCTGTCTTTGGATAGCAAATCCCATTGCTTAATTGCCACATCGCTGGTTGTGCGCGACCACAAGTCAATTATTTGATTATAGCGTTCACCCTCCGTAACCGCACCCTGATCGTAAAGGTCTCTGATTTTATTCGCCTTTTCGGTAGCTTCGTCCAACAGGGTTTGTTTCTCCGGCGGAATAACCATTTCCGCTATAGCCACGGAAGAACCCGCCTTTGATGCCCACTTGTATCCCAAATCCTTTAAGGAATCCAAATAATCCACCGTCACATGATTGCCTTTTATGCGATACAAATCATCAACGGATTTTGCAATTGCTTTTTTGTTGAATGTATCGTCTGCATAACCCAAAATATCGGGAATTGCCTGATTTAAAATAACCCTGCCTACCGAAGTTTTTATGCGGCTGTCTTCCTTGAGCATTAAGTTTTCAACCTTTACGCCGGCCTTTGCCAGAACCTCTTCGCCCATCTTGTTTTCGCATTTTGTATCGTAATCAAAAGCACCCCGGTAAAGCCTGCGGCCCTTGCGCAAGCGGAGCGTGATGGCGGCATTCAAATCCGCAATGCCGTTTTCGTAGGCCTGAATAACCTCTTGGTCGCTGCCAAAGGCCATACCCTCGCCTTTAACGTTCGGGCGTGGTTTTGAAAGATAATAAAGGCCAAGCACTATGTCTTGAGATGGAACAGCTATGGGCTGCCCGGAAGCAGGGTGCAAAATGTTGTTTGAAGAGAGCATCAGAACTCTGCATTCAAGTTGCGCCTCAAAGGAAAGCGGCAAATGAACAGCCATCTGGTCGCCGTCAAAGTCCGCATTAAATGCAGCGCAAACAAGAGGGTGCAAGCGTATTGCGGAACCCTCTATCAATTTCGGGTAAAAAGCCTGTATGCCCAAACGGTGCAAGGTAGGCGCGCGGTTCAGCATAACAGGGTGGTCTTTGATAATAGGCTCAACTATATCCCATACTTTCGGGTCTTCGGAGTCAATGATTTTCTTTGCGTGGCGAACCGTGTTTGCCAAGCCCTCTTCGCCCATGATTTTGCGAACAATGAACGGTTTGTAAAGTTCCAAAGCCATTTTTTTGGGCAAACCGCACTCGTGCATTTTCAATTCGGGGCCAACAACTATAACGGAGCGTCCGGAATAATCCACGCGTTTTCCGAGCAGGTTTGTGCGGAAACGCCCCTGCTTGCCTTTTAAAAGCTCGGAAAGGGATTTCATTTTCTCTTTCTTTTTCGCCTTTGGGTCGCTGTCAAAAAGGTTATCCACAGCTTCTTGCAGCATTCTTTTTTCGTTGCGCAGAATTATGTCCGGCGCACGTGCGTCAATCAGTTTTTTAAGGCGATTATTGCGGTTGATAACCCTGCGGTAAAACTCGTTCAAATCCGATGTCGCAAAACGGCCGCCGTCAAGTTGAACAAGAGGGCGCAAATCCGGAGGGATAACCGGAAGAACATCCAAAACCATTCCTTCGGGCTTGTTGGGGGAATTTTTAAATGCCTCAACGTATTTAAGCCTTTTCAGAGCTTCCGATTTCACACTCTTTGAACCGCTAGCAGTTGCCATTTCGGACAATTCCTTGGAAAGCTCATCCAGGTTCAAATTGACTTCGCTCAAAACCTTTCTTACGGCTATGGCACCCATATCGGCCACAAAACTTATGCCCTCTTTTTTGGCATCTTCATATTCTTCTTCGGATATTATCTGGTTCTTTCTGAATTTGGAATTGCCCGGGTCTATAACTATGTACTGTTCATAGTATATAACCCTTTCCAAATCCTTGGCGGAAACTCCTAGCAAATTTCCTATTATGCACGGCTGGTTTTTAAAAAACCAGATATGAGCTATGGGAATGGCAAGTTCAATATGCCCCATTCGCTCGCGGCGAACCTTGGAGGTTGTAACCTCAACCCCGCAACGGTCGCATATAACACCTTTGAAACGTTGCCTCTTGTACTTGCCGCAGTTGCACTCCCAGTTTTTGTATGGCCCAAAAATTCTTTCGCAGAACAGGCCGTCTTTTTCGGGCTTAAAAGACCTGTAGTTCATAGTTTCCGGCTTGGTTACCTCGCCGTAAGACCAATCGCGGATTGTGTCGGGGTTGGCTAACTGAATGGAAATTTCAGCTACGCTTTTAGTGGAATCGTTGAACTCTTCAAGCATTGTCTGCCTCCGAAACTTTAATATCCAAACCGAGAGAACGGAACTCGCGCACCAATACCCTGAAGCTCTCCGGTGTTCCGGGTGCCGGCGGGTTTTCCCCCTTAACTATGGCATCGTAAATTTTGTTCCTGCCTATAATATCATCCGATTTTACGGTGAGCAATTCTTGCAGTGTGTACGCTGCGCCGTAGGCTTCCAAAGCCCAAACTTCCATTTCCCCGAACCTCTGGCCTCCAAAGTGCGATTTTCCGCCAAGGGGCTGTTGCGTAACAAGAGCGTAAGGGCCGGTGGAACGGGCGTGAATTTTGTCTTCAACCAAATGATTGAGCTTTAGCATATACATGGCACCTATTGTGACGTCGTTTAAGAAAGGTTCGCCGGTACGGCCATCGTAAAGCGTAGCTTTTCCGGTTATACCGTCTTTTGGAATATCCTTTCCGTGCTTGTCCTTGAATTCCTTTTTCTCGGGCTCTGTCCACGAACTTTCGGAAATTTTAACAATAGGGTTTTTAATATAGGCTTTTTTAAGCTCGCTCTCTATGTCGCTAAAAGAAACGCCGTTGAACACGGGGGTTTCCACATACAAACCGAGAGCAGCAGCAGCCCAGCCCAAATGCACTTCCAAAACCTGCCCCACATTCATGCGGGAAGGAACGCCAAGCGGGTTCAAAAGTATTTGAACAGGCTTTCCATCTTCGGTAAAAGGCATATCCTCAACGGATACTATTTTAGCCACAACACCTTTGTTTCCGTGGCGTCCGGCCATTTTATCACCTATGGACAAACGGCGTTTTTTGGCTATATAGACTTTTACCACCTTGAACACGCCCGGTTTAAGTTCATCGCCTTTGTTCACCTTGTCTATCTCTTTTTCCTTTAAATCGTTCAGTTCCGCTATGCGGCGATTCGTTATGCCAAGCAGGGAATTAACCTCCTCCTGAACAGCGGAATCGTTGCAGAACACGGAACCCGAAGCGAATTGTGAAAAATCCGTTTTGTCTAAAAGGTCTTTAGTCCATTTTTTGCCGGCGGAAATAATAACTTCATTTGTTATGCCGTTGCGAATATCTCCACTTGTTTTATCCAAAAGCAAGCGAGCCAGTTCCGGTTTGCGCGCTTCTTCTATCGCTTTTGCCCTTTCTTCGTATTCTTTCGCTATTGAGCGAATTTTACCGGCAAGCTCTTCACGCAGCTTTTGCTCCTCTTCTTTTGTATTTGCACGGCTTTCCCTGCGCTGGAACACTTGGGTATCAATCACAATGCCCTTAACGCCGCTCGGAATGCGCAGCGAAGAATCGCTCACGTCGCCGGACTTTGAACCGAAAATCGCCCGGAGCAGCTTTTCTTCGGGGGTCAACTCGGATTCCCCCTTGGGCGTAACCTTTCCAACCAGAATATCGCCCGGGCGAACCTCCATTCCAACGCGAACAATGCCGTCTTCGCCCAACTGGTGGCGGTCTTTTTCGCTCACATTCGGAACATCTCTGGTAATTTCCTCTTTGCCGCGTTTGGTCTCTCTTACCTCAACCTCGTATTCTTCAATATGTATGGATGTAAAGGTATCGTTAATAGCCAGTTCTTCCGAAATTATTATCGCATCTTCATAATTGTAACCTTGCCACGGCAGGAATGCAACCCGAATGTTTTTGCCAAGGGCAAGCTCGCCGTTATCGGTGGAAGCTCCGTCTGCCAAAACATCGCCGGCTTTTATCTTGTCGCCCGCTTTGCAAATGGGCTTTTGATTTATGCAGGAATCCTGATTGGAACGCTCAAATTTGCGAAGTTCATAAATATCGTGCGGCGGCAAACCCAGCGTATCGTAGCTCTCGTTGCCTTTATCTCTTAAAACCTCTATGCGAGTGGCATCAACAAAGGTTACAACACCATTGCTTCTCGCTCTCACCAAAGTACCGGCATCAAGCGCAACTTTCCTCTCCAAACCGGTTCCCACAACGGGAGCTTCGGAACGGAGCAAAGGCACAGCCTGGCGTTGCATGTTTGAACCCATAAGAGCGCGGTTAGCATCATCATGCTCAAGGAACGGAATAAGGCCCGCTGCCACAGATACAATCTGCATGGGAGAAACGTCCATCAAATCAACCCTTTGAGTTTCGGTATCCTTTACGGAAATTTCATTTACATTAGGCAAACTTGGGAATTCGCCTTCTGCTCTGACCAAAACAAAATCGGCTGTGAATCTTTTGGTTTGCGTATCCAAAATAGTACTTGCGGGGGCAATTCTGCAATGGTCTTCTTCATAGGCAGTTAAGTAAACAATCCAATCGGAAACCACCATTTGCAAAACAAGGCTTTTTTGCGTAAAATCCGCCTTGGGTTTTTTCTGGTCGTCTTTTTTATATTTGCCAAGGGAAACACCGTTTTTTATTATTTCGCTTTCGTCCCCAAAGTCAAATTCAAAACTCTTGTTGCAGAACAATTCAAAAAGTTCCAACTGTCTGCCGCTTATTTTTTTGCGAGCGTTCTTTATTTCGCTTTCGCTGAGCTGGGTTTGAGCCAAAAGCTGCTGATTGGCATCGCCAAAGAAATTCTTCATTATGCCGGCATGCCATTTCGCTTCTGGAAACTCGTATTCTTTGCCTGCGCCATCTTGGAAAGGCAATAAACCCACAATTCTGTAAGGAGTCTCTATAAAACCAAAATGATTTACTATGGAAAACGTGGCTAAAGAATTTATCAAGCCTATGTTTGCGCCTTCGGGGGTTTCAATAGGGCACAGGCGACCGTAGTGTGAGTGATGAACGTCGCGCACTTCCAAACCTGCCCTGTCTCTGGACAAACCTCCTGGGCCAAGCGCAGATATTCTGCGTTTATTGGTCAATTCCGAAAGCGGGTTTATCTGGTCCATGAACTGGGAAAGCTGGCTGGAACCGAAGAATGCGGCAACCATGCTGTTTACGGTTCTTGAATTTATAAGCTCGGTCGGGGTTAAAACTCCTTCCCTGTCGCGTGAAGAAAAGTTTTCCCGAACAGAACGCAGAATGCGGCTAATGCCTATGGATATTTGGTTTGCTACAAGCTCGCCAACAGAGCGAATGCGGCGGTTTCCCAAATGGTCAATATCATCCAGAGAATAACCTTCTTCGCCGTTGTACAAACCTATCATGTAGCGAATAACGCTCACAAAATCTTCTTCTGTAAGGGTCATTATATCTCTAAAGCCCTGCTGGTCTGTGTTTGCGTGAACCTTTGAATTCAAGCGATAGCGGCCAAGTTCCCCGATTTCATAGCGTTTCCGCTCAAAGAAAAGATTTTCAAAATGCTCCTTCGCAGTTTTAGCATCCGCCGCCGGTTGCGACCTTGTTATTTGATAAATGCGCTCATGGGCAATTTCACTATAACTCTTTCTCGGCTTGTCATCTTCTTTCTCTTTCCTTGAATCTTCTATATCGTCATTTGCCAAAGTGTTGTGTATAAGATTATATTCCTCTATATTTTCTTTTATCACCTCAATGCTGTTTATACCTGCATCCAGCAGTTTTTGACATATTTCGGTGTCCAGAACCGTATTCGCATGAACTGCTATTTCGCCATTCTCATCAACGGCGTCTTTGAAAAGCGCCTTGTTGGAATAATCTTCGCCGGCCTTTAGCTCAATGGTTTCGCCGGTGTGGAAAAGAGCTAGAATTTGCGCATTGGTTTCGTAGCCAACTGCGCGCAAAAGCACCGTTGCCGGCAATTTCTTTTTGCGGTCTATCAACATATAGAGAACATCGCTCTCCGTGTTGAATTCAAGCCAGGAACCTCTATTGGGTATTATTCGGCTTTGATAAATAGTCTTGCCGCTCGGAAGCTGCTCGGAATCAAAACTCACGCCCGGAGAACGGTGCAACTGGCTTATCACAACCCGTTCCGCTCCGTTTATTATAAAGGTGCCGTTATCGGTCATAACAGGCAGGTCGCAGAAAAACACATCGTTTGCAACCTGATCCTGCAGTTTCCTCTCTTCGCCGTCTTCCTTAAAGGTTTGAAGCTCCAGGTGGGCTATGAGCTGGCGAGAATAGGTAACTCCGCGTTCCCTGCACTCTTTTATGGAATATCTCGGCATAGCCAGCGTGTAATGGCTATAACGCAAAATTAAAATCTTTTTTGCGTCGGACACGTCCTGAAAAGCGTCTCTGAATACGCGTTCAAGTCCTTCATTGCGCCTGTCTTTTGCAGAAACTCCAGCCTGCAAAAAACGCTCGTAAGAAGCTTTTTGCATTTCAAGAAGATCTGGCAATTCCAAACGGAACTCGTTTGATGAGTAGGATTTCCGTTCTATCATGAATAACCTCGCCGGGATTTAACTGAATTTTGAAAATAGAAATAGTCACCTGCGCACTCGCGCAGGCTATTCAAAAAGGAATTTGCGGTGCAGGCACGCATTATTTCAGCGTGACCTTCGCTCCGGCGTCTTCCAGCTCTTTCTTGAGCTTTTCGGCTTCGGCTTTTGCAACGCCTTCCTTAATGGTAGCATTGCCTTTGTCCACCAAATCTTTTGCTTCTTTAAGCCCAAGCCCCGGAACGGCTGCGCGCAAAGCTTTGATAACATTTATCTTATTCGCCCCGCCGTCCGTCAGCACAACATCGAATTCCGTTTTTTCTTCTGCTGCTGGGGCTGCCGCACCGCCACCTGCCGCAGGGGCGGCCATAACAACCGCGCCGCCAGCGGCAGCTTCGAGACCATGAGTCTCTTTGAGGTAGTCAGCCAACGCCTTGGCTTCTAAAAGGGTGAGTGCAGCAATCTGGTCGCCTAGTGTTTTGACATCTGTAGCCATGAGAACTTCTCCATTTTGAGTGATTTTTTACGCTGTTTCCAGTTTCTTTTCTAAAGCCTTTATTTGCCCCGCAACCTTTGCACCGGGTCCCTTGATAAGAGCTATCAAGTTTGCCCCCGGAGAAAGCATTAAAGATACAACTTGGCCAAGAATTTCATTTTTGCCCGGCATTTTAGCTAAATTTTCCAACTCGCTCCCTTTCATGGGGGAATTGTCCAGCGAAATGCCTTTTGCTTTTAAAATATCGGGATTTGCCTTGTGAAATTCAACAACTTCACGGGCTGGGAGCATTGGGTCTTCTACACCACCAAGCATAATGGAGGTAGCACCTTTCAAATAAGAATCCAAACCCGTGATGTTCGCCTTTTTCAAGGCTTCCCTTATCAACCTGTTTTTTGCCGCCCTGTAAGAAATGCCTTTTTTGCGCAGATTCAAGCGCAAGGCATTGTCTTGGGCAACCGTTATTTTCTGAAAGTCCAGCAGATAAATTGAAGCTGCTGCAGAAAGCTCTTTAGCGAGGGAATCTACAAATTCCCTTTTTTTCTGTTTTTGAAGCGATATTTTACCGGATTTTTCCATAATTGCCGCCTTTTACCTTGTTAATGCCATATCTAAGCGAACAGACGGAGTCATGGTCGCCGCTAAGGTTAAACTCCTTATGTAAACACCCTTTGAAGTTTGGGGCTTGTTCTTTTTTACGGAATCTATAACCGAAAGAATGTTCTCACGTAATTGCTCGCCGGAAAATGAGAGCTTGCCCACGGGCGCATGAACATTTGCGCCCTTATCTACACGGTATTGAATTTTACCAGCTTTAAGTTCCTTTATAACCTGAGCCAGATTGGGAGAAACCGTTCCGGCTTTTGGGCTTGGCATTAAACCGCGAGGTCCCAAAATCTTGGCAACCTTGCCGAGAACTGCCATCATATCCGGAGTGGCAACTACAGCATCAAAATCCAGCCAGCCATCGGAAATTTTTTGAACCAACTCCGCTCCGCCGGCAAAATCCGCGCCCGCATCCAATGCGGCCTGAATAATATTATCCTTGCAGAATGCCAAAATGCGAATCTTGCGACCGGTGCCGTGCGGCAGGGCAACAGAACCGCGCACCATCTGGTCCGAATGCTTAGGGTCAACGCCCAAGTTAAAATGCAACTCAACAGTCTGGTCAAATTTCAACTGTGATTTTTTTAGAATGCCCACTGCCTCGTCCAAGCCATAAGAAGCCTTTGAATCGTAAGAAGCAGCCAGTTCGCGATATTTTTTTCCTCTTCTAATCATTTGCTACCTCAATGCCCATTGAACGTGCTGTGCCACGCACCATGCTCTCTGCCGCTTCCAGAGTTATGGTGTTTAGATCCGGCATTTTAACTTTAGCAATTTCGGTTACCTGTGCCGGAGTGATTTTGCCCACTTTTTTGCGATTAGGCTCGCCGGAGGCGGTTTCTATCTTTGCCGCCTGCTTTATCAGGGATGGAACCGGAGGGGTCTTGGTCACAAAGGTAAAGCTGTTGTCTGCATACACAGTTATTATAACAGGAACTATAGTCCCCGCCATGGACTGCGTGCGAGCATTGTATTGCTTGCAGAACTCGGCAATATTCACCTTTTTTGAACCTAACGCCGGACCAATCGGAGGAGCCGGGTTCGCGGCACCTGCCTTGATTTGTAATTTTATGTAGCCTGTAATCTTTTTTGCCACTGTAATTTCTCCATTTCAAAGTTCTACGACCACGCCTATAAAACTTCAACCTCTGAAAAGTTAAGTTCAACGGGAATGGAACGACCAAATATAATAACCATAGCCTTTAACTTGCCGCGTTCTTTTGAAATTTCTTCCACAACGCCTGTATAATCATTGAATGC
>JAISSJ010000085.1 GCA_031273195.1 Candidatus Fibrimonas sp. | reverse complement strand
AACAAGGGAAACTGACTTTCTTTGAGATGAACTCAGGGGCATGCTTCAGTCAGGGGAACGAGTGAAACTGACTATTCTTCGAGGTGAACTGAGGGGCATGCTTCTGAGGGGGACGGGGGGAACTGTCGTTTTTGTGGGGGGAAGTGGGGGGTGTTCTTGGGGGGCGCCGGGGGAGTAGCAGAATGCCATATTTCTGGGCTGCAATGCCCCTGAAACTGCAAAATTCAACCTAGAAATGAATTTTTGGCTCCCAAGCACAAAATACCATAGAGCCTGTGTTAGAGGCTCTAGCGAAAGGAGCTTTTTTGGGTTCTGGGGCAACATTTAAGGTAAATATAGAAAAAAAGGTGTATGTAGGGGCAAACCTGCGTATTTGCCCAATTTTGCGACAATATTTTAGCATTTTGCCACGAAATTTGGGCGAAATCCGAGATTTTAAGCCCTAAAACCCGGCTACAGCCCCGTAGTTCCCAAAAGCAGCAAGTAATTCTTGGCCGTATCGTCCCAAGATACCTTGACAGAACTCGCATTGCGAATGAGCTGGGACCACAGGCTCTTTCTTTCGTGGAAAATGGACTGGGCAATGTTCACCTGCTCCAAAATTGCATCCGGAGAGGCTTCTTCCGAAATAAAGGAATTGGCGCTTTTGTTGGCATCTTCCAGGTTCGGTATATATGACCTTGAGAATATAAAGGGCCTTTGCGAACGCTTGTTGGAAACCAGGATTGTACCGGTGGCAAGAGCTTTTAAGAAAATGGATAAGGACGGTTCGCTCGGCTCTATTGAAAAAATCATGTCGGCGGCAACAAGCCTCTGGTACAGGCTTTCATCATTTTCGCTTAGCGGAAGGAGGGCTATTTTTTTCGGGTGCTTTTCCTGTATGTCCGCAAAATAAGGATAATTGGTATTGCCCTCCGATATGCCTATTATCAGTTGCAAATCCATATTCAGCAGGTTGGCCAGGATAGTGGATATAACCTGAGCCGAACTGCCCGAATATGAGTCCAAATGCGAATACATTAGCAGGCTGGAATCTACCGCAAGGCCAAGCTCCTCCCTTAAAGCATCTTTTTTTTGCTTTTTGAATTCTTCTGCCTCTTCCTTAGGAAGGCTCCAACTGGCGTAGTCTATGCCGCTCTGAATGCTGAAGAGCTTCTTCTTCTGGCTCTCCAAAAAACCCCGCATTCCACCCTGCAAATCCGAAGAAAGCAGGTAGAACAGGTAGCTCGCAGACGTAAACACCACTTTGTCCGAATAAAGAATTGCGGCCTTCAACATGCTCACTTTGCCCCAGAACTCGTAGCCGTCAATATCAAAACCCTCCGGTGGCAAGCCGATTAACGGTATGTCGTCGGAGTTGGAGTGAAAATCGTAGCGTATGTTATGCGTGGTTAGCACAACCGGGATGTTTTCAAAATGACCTTTATACACCGTTTTTGCAACAGCTCCGGCAATGCCGCCCCATTCGTGAACATGTATGGCATCCGGTTTAAAATCCATCTCTATGCAGCAGTTCAAGGCAGCAGATGCCAAAAAGGAAAATCGCAGGTGGTTATCGCTATAGGATTTTTCTCCGGGGTTGCCGTATATGCCGGCTCTGCCAAAGTAATCTTGGTATTGGATAAACAGATCGTCTTCGCAAAAAGAGCCTCTTAGCACGGAATATTCCCTGTTTCCAAGTTTTTCAATGAAATTCCGGCCTATTTTGGTGTTGCTTTCGCTTGCAAATTTGGGAAAATACGGCGAAAAACCCAAAACCTTAGCCCCCCACCTGCGATAGGCAGACACAATGCTGCCCACAGCTCTGGTAAGAGGACTGTCGGTTGCCGAATAACTTTCCGAACAAATTACAAGAATTTTCATAAAAAGACTCTTTTACCATAAAATATTTTATTTTTCAAAAAAAAGAACTATTTTTATTATAAATAGTATTCCAACTTCCACTATGAGGTGTTTTATGTTCAAAAAAAGCGTTTTTCTTCTCGTTTCTGCTGCCTTTTTGCTGGGTTTAGCCGGCTGCAAGGGTAAACTTGAAAGCTCCGGTGATTCCTATTACAAGGAGGGCAAGTTCAGAAATGCCGTTAATTCCTACACGAATGCCTTGCAAAAAGGCAAGATTTCCGATGAATTTTTCGACAGTTTCGTGGTTGCATACGCAAGCGCAGCAAAACAAACCTGCAAAAAGAACGCCAGTGACGACATAATCCGCTCTTATGTGGAACAAATTCACAAGCACTTGCCCAACACCAAGAAGACCGCCACCCTAGACTCTGCGGTGCTGGCTCTATCCGAAATAGGCGTTGCGCAGGTTAAGGGCGGTTTTGAATACGAATACACCTTGCAGGGCTTCCGCAATTTAGACAGTGCGATAAGCATTGCCAAGCGAGGCGGCATAAATGAAAAGCCTGCTGTAGCGGCTCGCTCGGAAGCGGAAAAAAATATCGTTACGCAGGCCCTTGAAAATGCCGATGGGGCGGAGAACGACATCTCTGCCGAATACACTCTCCTGGAAGCAGAGGTAGTGGCTCCCAACAATCCGAATTTGAAAAAAGCCCTTGATGCCGTTCGCATTAAGAACCGTGGCACCTGGCTAATTTTTGCAGAAGATATAATCGGGCAGAGACCGAGCCGCATGGTTGATAAATACGGCTATGTGCTGGCTGTGCCGATTTTGAACATAACCACAACCGGCACCTCAGGTGAAATTTCCGTTTGGAACGCTACCGGAAACAATGTAAGTTTTGAGCCGGACAAGCTGAAACTGATTTCAAAAAACGGCGAATCGGTTTCAGCCAAGTATGTAGGCGGCGGCTGGTGTTCCGTAGATAAGGTTGTGAACGGGCTGTTCAAGGCAACGAACGTTCCGTTCAAGGGTTCCGAGGGCGAGTTGCGCTCGGAAAAAACTTGCAATGCAAAATTCGCTTTCTCCTATCAGAAGGATTTTATTCCTGACTATGTGGAATATAAGGATAAGGATAACAACATAGGGCGCAAATATTTTGGGCAAAAGTAAAAATGCAATATAAAATTTTAATAGTTGAAGACGAAGAGTTCATAAGGGCCGGTTTGCAGGAATGCCTTGAGATGGAAGATTACAAGGTTGCTGTTGCCGGCGATGGCGAAGAAGCCTTGCAAAAAGCGGACGAGTTTGCTCCTCACCTTGTTCTTTTAGATGTTATGATGCCCAAGAAAAACGGCTTTGATGTCTGTCGCATTATGCGAAAAAAATATCCGAGCATGGTTATAATAATGCTAACGGCAAAAGGCGAAGAAGCTTCAAAAGTAATGGGTTTGAACATAGGCGCAGACGATTACATAACCAAGCCCTTTTCAACTTTGGAATTGCTGGCACGGGTAAACGCTTTTTTCAGGAAGCTCGCCATACAGATGGAATCTTCGGTTTTCAGCGGAGAGACCGCCGAGTTCAGCGGTATTAAGCTGGACTTTAAAAAATACGAAGCGATTAAGAACGGAGAGTTTTTGGATTTGAATGCAAGAGAATTTCAAATTCTGCATCTGTTTTGCAAGCGGAGCGGCGAGGTTATATCCAGGGAAGAGCTTATACAGTTGATAGATTCCAGTTCAAATTCAAGAACCATAGATAACTACATAGTGAAGCTCAGGCAAAAAATAGAAGACGACCCGGAAAATCCAAGGCTTATACTGTCCATAAGAGGTATGGGGTATAAGTTGGATGCGTAGCGTAGGCTTTATATTCCTGGCTTCGCTTGCTTTCGCTTCTCCTGCCAACGATAGAATTCAGGAGGCGGCTTATATTTTGAGCGTTGATGCGGATACCGCAAAGGCGGAGCGGATGTTTCGCCAGGCTTTGGATTTGCCGGTCGCTTTGATGAACGAAAAATTGAAAGCCCATCTATATCTGGCAACAATCGCAGAGGCAAAAAGCGATACTTTAAAGGCAATAGAACACTACGGTTTTTTGAAGAACAATTCACAAAACGTTTCGCTTGCATATATGGCGGCAAACAAGGAAAAGACATTGGGGGCAAAAAAAGAAAATGTAAAAATAGCAAGCGAAAAAAAAATCTTTGAACAGAAAAAAAACGATAGCCTGGCTTTCCAAAAAGAAGCTCGTTTTTCAAATTGCGAAATGGAAGGAGAACTGTATCTTGCGCAGCATATAGTGTATAAATGCCCGGATAATTCTTTACATTTAATTTCAAAAAAAAACGGAACCGAAACCTGGAGCATTCCTTTTGCAGACAAACCGGCAAAGGTATTTTTGATTTTTGACGGCATTTTTCTTTACAGCGAAAATTCGCTTTATTTTTACAGTCTTGGCAATGGACTAAATCCTCCTATTTGGCGAATATCAACACTTGAGGTGCAAGATATAGAAGACATCGGAGACAAAATTTATGTTTTGGACATAAGCGGAAATATCAGATTGCTGAATAAAAATTCCAGAGAACTTGTTTCCATGGCAAAAAGCGACGGTGAATTTTTTTTCAAACCGGGTGTTGGACTTATAGGCACATATCAGAAAAACGGCGGTATATCGGTATATGATACGCTTTTGAATAAATTATGGAATTACCAGATAGACGGAAAAATAGATACCGTAATTGTAGAATCAGATTCGGCATTCTTTTATTTGCAAAACGGAGGTACCGAAGTTTTATACACCAAACATTATCAAAAGTTAACACCTCCGGCTGGCAATAACGTGGACTCTTTGCTCGCATTTGAAAGCGGGAATGCGTTTGCCTGGTACAATATCGCAATGCGGGAAAACAGCGATAGCGCATGGAAGCGGGCTGTTATATACGGGGCGAGAGAACGTGAGCTTTCTTCGCTCATTTTTGCAAAGTATGCGGAAAAGCTCGGAGCGAAGTGGGTTAAATATTTGCCTGTTTCTTCCAGAATATCTTATCCCAGAATGTTCAGCGATGCGAACTGGCTTTTTGTTTATGACGACGGTTCTCAAAGTCTGCTGAAATTTTCTTTGGAAACCGGTAGCGCGGGCGGCGAAATGCTGCTTCCCAAGGACAGGAAATACACTTTGTCTGACGATTACCCTCCTTGGCTCATTTTGAATTCCGGTTATTGGCTATCGCTGTTTTCGCTAAAGGAGCAGACTAATTTTACTTTTGAGATGCCGGGAATGCCTTTTTCTTTTTTGCGCAGCCAGGACTCCATTTACGTAGGGCTTTGGAACGGTTTTGTATTGAAGTACTCTACGCTGGCGAGCCTTAAGGGGTCTCGCAAGGTGAGTTCCGCTCCGGTATTTTTATCTCGTGGCGAAAAGGGGGTATATTCGCTTTCACAGGGGAAAATAGCCTTGCTTTCTCCCGAAATGCGGGTGGACAAGGAATTTAATTTGGAACTCGGTGGCGCCGCTTATGATTTTAAATCTAAAAACGGCTTGTTTGCCGTAGTTTCGGAAGATGGAGAGGTTCAAATTTTTTCCGAGCAGGAATCGTTTAAGCGGCTTGGAGCTTTTTCTGCGCATTCCCCTATAATTTCCATTGAACTGCCGGAAATAGACGGGAAAATTTATGCGCTTGCAGGTGAGGCAAACCAAAATCTTTCGCTTTATGAAATTCCAAGCGGCACTCATGTTTGGACTTTTAAAAGCAAAGGCTCGGCAGCCATGAAGCCGGTTCTGCACGGTTCGCATATCTGGCTGGACCAGGAAGGCTCTGTAGTGGCCATAGATATAAATTCCGGCAAGGTTGTTAAAAAGTACGCTATTTTCGGCAGCGGAGCCTCTATAAGCATTCACGGCAACACCCTTTATTGCGCAACCCCGGAAAAGCTACTGTACGCCTTTCCGCTGTAGTTTGTCAGCCGCTAACCACTCATCTATAATCTTCCTGGCCATGTAGCCTTTGGGCGGCAAATCCGGCAATTCCCCGTTTGGCCCGTACCAGGCAGCCCGCTCAATCTCAACGCCGTCCGGTTTTAGCTCGCCGCTCTCCCACTCTGCCGTGAAAGCCGCCATCAGCGAGTTGGGAAAGGGCCAGGGACGGCTTTCCAGATAGCGCAGATTTTTGATGCTAATGCCAACCTCTTCCATTACTTCACGGTGAACGGCGGCTTCCAAACCCTCTCCGGGGTCAACAAAGCCCGCAATCAGGCTGTGGCGCCCCGCTGGAAAGCCGGTATTGTGAGCGAGCAAAATTTTGCCTTCCTTGAAAACGGAAACTATAATTGCCGGTGAAATTACCGGGTAAAAGTTGGCATCGCAGGCTTCGCAGCGCAAACACCGCTCAAAATCGTGCTCTTTTAGCGGCTTTCCGCAACTGGGGCAATGCTTGTAAGTTGCTCTCCACCGAACCAAATGGGTCGCAAAAGCTGCTATATGGGCTATTTCCGGCTCTGCTTCCGTAAAAAAAGTTCGCAGGGGAGTACCGTGCTCCAAGCTCGGCAAATTCAGGCAAACAAGGCGTTTCCCATTGTAAATCCCAATGTCAAAAGCCGTTGTATCTCTATATATTTCATGCTCTTTTAACGGAAAAAGAATTGCGTCTTTGCTAACAGCAATCGCTAAATCCTCTGGCTGCGGATAGGTCAATTTTCCTGTGGCGGGTGAGAACATATATGGGTAATGTAAATTTTTTTTTCTTTTACCCTTGCTTTTTTCCAAAAAAAAAGTTAAATTTATATAAGAATTCCATATAAAGGAGATATTTATGAAAAAACCTGACCTGGTTGAAAAGGTAAAAGAGCTAGCTAGTCTAGAAAGCAAAGCCGCTGCGGAACGTGCAGTTGATGCCGTTCTTGAAGCAGTTGAAATTGGTTTGCAGAAGGACGGCGAAGTCCAGTTGATAGGCTTTGGCGTATTTAGAGTCAAAGATCGTCCGGCTCGTGATGGCCGCAATGTTAAAACAGGCGAGAAAATCAAAATCAAAGCCTCAAAAACAGTTGCTTTCAAAGTTGGCGCGACTCTAAAAGCTAATGCAACCACAAAGAAAGGCGGCAAAAAGAAATAATTTCTTTTAGCTGTTTTAAGCGGCAGGGTCGTTTTGCGGCTCTGCCGTTTTTTCTACATTCCAATATAATGGAAACCACCAAGGCAGAGAGAATAAGGCTCGGCATCTTTGTGCTGTTTATGTCTTCTTTGATTTTGGGGACAGCGGTGTTTTTAATCGGGAAAAAAATAACGGAAAAGTACATTCCGTATAAAACTCGCTTTACGGAATCCGTAGATGGGTTGAATCCGGGCGCAAAAGTTAAGCTAAACGGAATAGTGGTGGGGCAGGTTACAAGCTTGGAAGTTGACGAAGAAGATTTGACTGCGGTTATAGTGAATTTTGAGGTTTCTGCCGGCACTCCCATAAAAACAACCATGACCGCCAATTTAATAGGCGGCATTTCCTTGACTGGGCTGAAAAGCATTGAACTCAGCGGCGGGGCACCTGGCGATATGAATGCCAAAAGGGGGGATTTCATACAGTCTTCGGTTAGCGGGTTTAAGCAAATCACAGGGCAGGTGGAGAACATAGCGGAAAAGTTTGAAGGCATATTGAATAATTTGCTTGCCATTACAGACGAGCATAGCCAAAAGCGATTAGCCGGCATATCTACGAATTTAGACAAAACAACCGCAAGTTTAGACAAAATAACCTCAAGGATAGACTCGGTTCTGGCAAGAAACTCAAAAGAGATAAACGAGCTTCCCAAACAGGCAGGCCAGTTTTTTGAAAATTCAAACGCTGCGGTTACGGAACTTAGGGCTATGGAGGGCAAAATTGCGCTGGTTATCGCAAGGTTGGATTCTCTGGTTTTGCATACGGACCGGAAAATTCAAAATTTGCAAATAGAAGCGGTGATAAAAAGCGCAAACGATGCGGCAAAAACCGTGGAGCTTTTGGCAAAGAGGGGAGACCAGCTTATATTTCGCAATCAGGAAGATTTGTCTATAACGGTTCGCTATTTAAGAGAGGCGGTGGAAAACTTGAATGATGTTAGCCGCCAAGTCAGGGAAAATCCCTCTCTCTTGATTCGCAACGAAGAAAAGCAGCAAAGGGTGAGGTGAGTTATGGGTATAGTGAAGTGGCTGGCGGCAGGCGCAATAATCTTGACTTTTTTCGGTTGTTTTGGGCGGGCTATAGAAAGCAGCTACTATCAGCTTGACTATGTGCCTACTCCAAAGGAAATGCTCAACCAAGCCTATCCATACACGATTAGGGTAAAGGATTTTGATGTATCGGAGGCCTATCGCCGCAATAACATAGTTTACAGGCAATCCCCTTACCAACTGCACTATTACAATTATGATTTGTGGGCGGTTAAGCCGGAATACCTGGTATCGGACATGCTCTTTCGCCATTTAACGGTTGCCAAAATTTTCTCGGAGGTGAGAAGAAGCATGGATGTGGAAGACCCGGATTTCACCATAAACGGAATAATAAGGGCCTTGGAGGAATACGACAATCAGGACGAATGGTATGCGCATCTGGCTATGAACATGAATTTGCAGGAGAATAAAACGAGAAAGGTTTTGTGGAGCAGGGAGTGGGACTACCGTAAAAAAGTAAGCAACTTGGAGCCGATTTATGTTGTGCGCGGTTTGTCGGAGCTGCTGGAGCTTATAAACAACGAAGCCATTGCCGATATAGATTCCGTAATGAATGTTATGGCAGGCAAGCCGCAAGCTCAACCTGTAAAGGAGATTCCGGCAAGTGTCCCCGTTGAATTTGAAGTTTTGCCTCCTCCGGGGGAAATAGAGTGAGAAACCGGCTGGCTCTGGTTGTTGTTTTTGCGCAGACATTTGCGTTTGCGGCACGGTCGCCGGAACTCCCTGGCACAGAAATTACGGATTCCGAAATGGCTTTGGAGCAGAGCAAGAAACTTGTGCAAACGCAAAGCGCTGAGAGAACTAACCTTTACGAAAACAAAGGCTGGACCGCATCAAATTTAGAAGAACAGATGAATAGAGATAAAACATTGATAGGCATGGGGAAAGGCGCTATTTTTATTCCGTGCTTTACGGAAAGCCGCTTGGAACCGGAGTATATAGCCATAAGAACGGATACTCTTTTAAAAGAAGATATCGGAAAAGAATGGACCGGAAAACCGGGTTCTCGCCTGGTTGTGCCTTATGGGAGCTATACGGTTATTATGGGTTCCGGCATTGGAGATAAAAAGCTGGAATACAAGGTTAGCGTAGAAGAAGGAAAAACAACCCTTATTCCTCCGGAGGAATGGGGCGGTCTTGTAATAAATACCATAAACGAAGACGGCGAATTTGTATCCGAGAGCTATGAGATTTTTTCTGTTAGCGACGGAGAAAGTTATGGCAAGGGCTTCGGTTTAACCCAGGAAAGACTGAACGATGTTAAAACATGGATTTTGCCTTCGCAGGTATATAGAATTTCCAGAAGCGGCGAGAATGCGAGTTCCATTTTAAACTATATCACCGTGCAGGTAAATCCGGGCGAACTGAGCCATGTTGAACTTGTTTTTGAGGAGAGCACCGGGCGATTAATCGCAGGCGGAGTGCACAAAATACGTATAAATACTTCAAGAAGTTCGCACTGGACTTACGGGCTTAGGCTTGGCGGCTCTGCCATTTACAGAACTGCGCTTACCGCAGACGAACAGAAAAGCAGCGACTGGAATATTCTTGGCGACGTGCGGCTGCGCGCGCTTTACAATCATCCGAAAGTCTTTTGGTTAACGGAATTGTATATGAGGGAAGATATGTGGTGGCTGAATGAAGAAAAAGAAGAATCTCAATGGAGCGTTGCTCAGGATTTATTGCAGTTCCAGAGTTCCGTTGTATATAGATTTCTGGAATGGCTTGGCCCATATACGAGAGTTAATGTAAAAACTCATATTTTTCCGGGATATGACTGGTTGAACCATATAGATACTGTAACATATAAAGAAAAAATTCGCGTAAGCTATCCGTTTGATCCGCTCCGCATTGGCGAAGGCGTTGGGTTGAATTTGCGCCCTGTTCTTTCAAATTCGGCGGATATTTCCGCACAGACAGGCTTTGCCGCAAGGCAAACCATAAGAAGAAGATTGAAGAATTTGAACAGCACAAAAACAGAATACACCATTGCAAGCGACAATAGTTACGAGTACGGTTGGGAAAGCTCTCTGAACATAAGATTTTATTTCTTAAGGTTTTTTACTTTGGATTTGATTGGCGAGGCGTTTTTTCCAAAAGCAAAAGTTCGCGATTACATAATTGAAGAACTTTCCTCGGATTTGCGCATTGCCATAACACGCTTTTTGGAACTCTCTTACCAGCAGCAGCTTTACGACCGCATGACGGAGGTGGAAAATAAAAAAGATATAAAAGGCGAAAGGTTCGAAAGTTTGAATACGGTTCAGTTGAGGTTATATGTCAACTTCTAAGCTGCCTAAATTTTGGGCGGACCATAATCGCAGGTTTGCAGACTTTAATTTTGTGTATCCGGTGATATCAAGGCGCGCCAAAGGATTATCCGTTGGAATAAACTGCACTCCAAACGGGGTATGCTCTTTTGACTGCATTTATTGCCAGGTTTGCAGAAATCCGGAGAAAAAAATGGCGAGATTTCCGAGTGTGGATGAAATCATTTTTGAGTTGAGGAAATTACTTTCAATTTATCAAGAGACAAAACTCGCCGAGCATTTTCCAAGCGTTGAAGAAAAAGACCGGATATTAAAGGACATTGCTTTAAGCGGAGACGGCGAGCCAACCCTTTACCCGCATTTTGCCGAGTTGTGCGAGACATTGCAGAAAATTCAAAGCGAATACCCGGAAAATCCAAAATTGACGCTTATAACAAATGCTGCGCAGATATGCGATGGCTTGGAATATTTAACCGAAATTTGGGGCAAACTTGATGCCGGCACGGATGAATTTCTGCAGTTTATAGACAATCCCCGAAAAAAAATTGATATTGCCGCGATAGAAAACAACTTGAAATTCATTGTTTCAAAATTCCCTTTGCGGCTCCAAACCATGTTTTGCGAAGCGTGCGGTAAAATTCCGGGCGAGGCGGAAATAGAGAGCTACACTCAAGCAGTGCAAAGAATTTACGGGAGCAATCCCGATAACTTGTTGAGCGTTCAGCTTTATTCCGTGGTTCGCCAAACTGCGGAGAATTCCGTAAGGCCGCTTAAAAGGGAATTTTTGGAGAATGTGAAAAAAAGGATGCTGGAAAAAAATTCTAAATTATCAGTTGAGGTTTTCTAAATGATTGCGCTGCCTGTAATTTTCCCTCTCTCCTTCAGTCTTTCAATACAGTTTTTGCTTTGGTTCAATTTGCTGTTTCCGTATAATCTGCTGTTTGAAAATCTTAACAGGAATTCTTACTTGGCATTTTCAATAGCGGGTTTTTTCATAGCTTGCATTTCTATTGTTTTTTACAGAATTCTTGCATTAGAAAGAGAGAACAAAAAGCTTTTTATCATTGCGGCGGTTTTGCAGATTTTGTCCCTTTTAAGCTGCGTGTTTTTTGTGTTTTCAAGTTTAACAGGGTGGCTTGTTCTTGTTTAAAAAGTAAATGCGGATATAAGAATCAGCATTTACTGTAAAAATATTACCTCTGGTTCCACTGGTCTGTGTGCTGCAGGTTGCCGTCCAGGAAGTTCCAGGTTATCTTTTCGTAGCGAAGGGTAACCTCCTCCTGGTGCACAAACTGCTCTTTTGTGGGATCTTTCACGTTGTGCATGTAAGAACGCACGCTTGCGATTTTGCACTTTTCGAGCTTGTGCTCAAAGTAAGCGACTTCCTCGCCCCGGTCCGTGATTTTGTACCACCGGATTAGAATGTTCGGCACCGTTTGCCCGGTACAGACCTTCTGGTAGAGGAGCGAAGACGCTTTGTCATAGGCCTTGTGAAACACGAGGGAATCGTGTTTGCGAGTGCCGGTGAGTGTGCCATCGTCCCTGTCGGTGGGAACATAGACCCTGTGGTTGAATTCAAGGACTTCAACAAAGCCCTCTCTGCCAGAGACATTCACAGAACCTGGAATGCCGTCTATCTTCATGTACGCTGGAATAGCCATAAAAGCCTCCGTTTGATTGTGG
>JAISSJ010000081.1 GCA_031273195.1 Candidatus Fibrimonas sp. | reverse complement strand
TCATTTTTTACGCCTGCAATACCAACGTAGATAATAATGTTGGTGTCGTAGATAAAGTTGTTGCATATGCATCAACAACTATGCCCAATTGCCCAAGCCTTGTGCCAAGCAGTTCAAGCATTGAAACAAGCAACCCGGAAAATTCAAGTGATAACTACCTTGATGGTTATTGTGATCCGGCAAAATTATCAAAAGACACTTTGTATTTCCGCAAGCACGGCGGATTTGACTGCGTAGTTGTAACGGGTGCTATTTGGCCACCGCTTAGGGGACATTACGGATACGGGAGCTATAATGAAGAATGTGAATCTATCCTAGCGGATTATAGTTTTCTAGAAAATGGAAGGATAGTATCAGTACAAAATGATTATTGCAAAAATAATTATTGTTATGAAACTGTTGCTATATATAGTGATCCGAGCAGTGCTCCCGTAACAAAAATAGAATGCTCTTGGTATAACGTGGCCCATACGAGCAAAGAATCATTATTAGTTTCTGTGGATAAAAATGAGACAGGAAAAGAAAGGAGTATATATGTACCTTTGCAAACAGCATACACTTGCGGTAACACAGGCTTCACAATAATCCAATTGGCAGAGTAGGAGCCACAGGAGGTGCTTATGAAATATTTGCCACTGTTTTTCTGCATAGCTTTTTATGCTTGCGATGTTGGAACCAATAGCAAGCTAGACGATTTATCATCTGGCTCTGCCATTACCTTGAATAGCAGTTCAAGCGTTACATCAAGCAGTTCGATTGAAATCTCTTCAAGCAGCGAGCAACCCATCCGTTGCCGAACATTTTCATTTGACGACGAGTTACATTTTTACTTTAACAAACAAGGAGGAAATGATAGCGTATCTGTAGACAATGTTGTACTTTTGAGAGAGCTTGACATGGAAGAATGTGAATATATCAGAGCCGATCATTTTCTTAGAGATCCTTATGACGAAAATGCCATACCAATAAAGATTGAAAGCGATTATTGCAAAAATAATTATTGCCCTGAAGCCAGTCACTTATCTAATTCCTCAAACGCTCGCATAATGAAGAAAGAATGTTCTTGGTATAGCGTAATGCTCATTAGTAAAAATTCATTGTTAATTTCCGTAAATAAGAACGAAACGGGAAAAGAAAGGAGTGAATATGTATCTTTTATAGGAGGAGGAGGCTGCGATCTCTCCGATATGGGCTTCACAATATTCCAATCAGCAGAGTAGGAGCCATTATGCCCTATTATTCCCCATTCTCTGTTTTTCCGGAATGGTGAACCTAAATGGAAGATTTTTGGCTACTTAGTGTTTACTATATACCCTCCATCTTCCCCCGCGCCGGGACCGAGTTCCAAGATATGATTCGCATGGCTCCTGAACATTTCGTTGTGCTCAATGGCAACAACCGTATGCCCTTTTTGCGTTAAGCCTTTTAGCAAATTCAAGAGCAGGGTGGTGTCTTTAAGCGAAAGCCCCCTTGCAGGCTCGTCAAACAGGTAAAGAGTGCGGGGCAGCTTGGCTTTTGCCAGATCCTGGGCAAGCCTTAATCGCTGCAATTCTCCGCCGCTTAAATGCGTTGTGGGCTGCCCAAGCCGCAAATAGTGCAAACCTGTGTCTGCAAGAGGTTTTAATTTGGGAATTAAACTTTCAAAATCCGCAAAGATTTCCATGGCTTTAGAAACGGATAAATCCAAAACATCCGCTATGGACATCAATTTATAGCGAATTTCCAAAATTTCGTCCCTGTATCTTTTGCCCAAGCAAATCGGGCACAGGCTTTCTTCGTATCCGCTTGGGTCAAACAGAGAACCGTTGCCTTTGCATATTTCACAGCGGCCCCCCGGTTTGTCCGTACCGAATTTTACAGTAGAATATCCGCGAATTTTGCTTTCGTGCGAATTTGCGAATAGATTTTTAAAAATTTGCATAGCGTCAATGGATGTCGCTATTGTGCTTCGTTTTTGCGCAAAGGCCCTGCCTGTTCTTGCTGCCAAAATAGAGTCTATACCATGCAATCTTTTCAAAATTCCACATTCCACAGGAGTTTTTTTTGCTTTTTTGTTAATGGCACGGGAAACAAGAGGCTCTATAACCCCCCATAAAAGCGAGCTTTTGCCCGAACCGCTAACCCCGCAGATAACCGTCATCGCCCCGATTGGAATTTCAACATTCAGATTCTTCAAATTATTGTTTCTTGCGTTGGAAATTTTTATGCTAAGTTGAGAGTTGAGAGTTGAGAGTTGAGAGTTAGAAGCCGGTAATGAAGAATAACTCTCCACTCTCAACTCTCCACTCTCAACTATTTCTCCGCCCTCTTCCCCCGCACCAGGGCCCATTTCAATGACGTAGTCTGCGCGGTTTATCATTCTTGGATGATGCTCTATTATAGCTAGTGTGTTGCCTCTTTGTTTCAGTTGCAAAAGCGCATTCCACAGTTTTTCAACATCTTTTTCGTGCAAACCGCTTGCCGGTTCGTCTATGCAGAGCAAAACTCCGTTCAAATGCCCCGTGCAAAGTGCTGCAAGCCGGACTCTTTGAGCTTCACCGCTGCTCAATGTTTCTGCCAAACGGCCAAGGCTCAAATGCCCTATTCCCAAATCGCACAATATTGAAATCCTGATAGGAATATCCAAAACCGTGTTTTTCAGCCTCTCCGGGACACGTTTCAAATAATCGGGCAGTTCTTTATTCAATTCCAACAATGTTTTTGAATGCAGGGAAAGCCATGAAAAAGTTTCCCACTTGCTCTGCAAAGCGACGTCCCTTAACTGAAAACCATTGCATACAGGGCAACCCAAACCTATTCCTTTGCATTCCGGGCATTGCCCGATGTTGCTCCAGGGCGAAAAATGCCTTTCGCTCAAAAGCTCCGCAGAACAGCCGTGAATTTCGCAGCGGGGAATTGAGGAGAGAAATAATTTTTGGTCTCCCAAATCCGCCAAAATCAAATTTTCGCTGATTTTCAAAGCGGCTTCTATCGCTTCCGAAAGCCTTGTGCGCTGATTTTCCTTTGCTATTATCCTGTCCATTATCAAGTAAAATTCCTGAGGGATCAAGTTCTCCGAATTTCTGCTTAAAAAATCCAGAGATATTGAATTTCCGTTTGCTATAGCCTTTACAAATCCCTGTGCCAGGTAAATTTTTGCAAGTTCGTCCAGGGTTCTGTTATTTGCATTTACAGGGGCTAAAATCTGGAATTTTGTTCCTGTTTCTATGGCCGATAGCTTTTCCACCATTTGCTGCGGGGTGAGTGATTTCATCTCTGCTCCGCATTCGGGGCAAACGGGGCTTGCGCATTCCGCAAATAAAATTCTCAGCATAGGCGCAATTTCCGCAAGGCTTGCGACAGTTGCTTTTTTTGCTATTATTTTATCGCCGCATTCAAGCGCAATGCTGGGTCTTAGATTGTGAATGGCCTTAACCGGAACGTGTCTGGGGCCACCCAGCATTGTAATGGCGGCACTACCCAAAGTTTCCAAATATCGGCGGCGGCTTTCCGCATGAAGCACATCCAAAACAAGACTGGATTTTCCACAACCCGAAGGCCCGCAAACAACGGTAATGCCCCCCACCGGAAAATTTGCATCTATATTTTTTAGGTTGTGGGCGCGAGCTCCTATAACCTCTATCATTCTTTGAACCGCGCATTTATGAGTGACATGGCCGCATAATCCATTTTCCCGATTCGTTTTTCAACCCTGCCGGCAATCCAGGTGTGCAGCAAATGCACCGGAATAGCTACGGAAAGCCCGGCTTCGGTGGTTATCAGCGCTATGGAAATTCCGCCCGCCAAAAGTTTCGGGTCTGCTGTGCCGTGCATGGTTATAACATCAAAAAGCTCTATCATTCCCATAACGGTTCCCAAAAGCCCAAGCAGGGGAGCGGTTGTTCCCAGAATGGAAATAATGGAAAGGCGGCTCTCCAAATGCGGAATGATTTTCGCAAACTTGGCCTCAACAGCCTTTTCCGTTTCATTCCTTGTTCTTAACTCCGGGTTAAAAACAGTTCTGGCGATTTCCCCAAAAGAGCCCCTAAGTTTATCCAAGTATTCTTTAAGCTCTTTTTGCTTGCCTTTATTTTGCAAGTCCAAGATTTTCCTCATTTTCCCCTCCGAAATTCTTCCGCTTTTCAGTAAAACAAAAAGTCTCTCCGCTATTAAAAGCAAAGCAATTATTAACATGGCAAAAATCGGGTACATCAAAATTCCGCCGTCTTGCATTAGCTGTTTGAATTTCTCGGATAGTTTTTTATCTTCTCGGTTTGCGGTTTCCTTTGATATGCGCGAATCCAGAAAAGGGTCTATGGAGACAAGCAGAACGTTTTGCCCGCTATCCTGAGGCGTTGCAAAACTGATTCCGCCCAAACGGATTAGCGAATCGTTTTTTTCAATTTCTGCCGAGTATTCAATATTTTTTTGGGCGAGCGAAAAAAGAATTTCCGCAGCTTGCAGAGGAGAGTCTTTTGCTATTGAAATTTCCGGAATTGCAAAGGGTACAGTCCCCTTGTTAACGGATTTTAACTCCTGCACTCTGTCTTGCGCAGGGAATACGGACGCAAAGGCTGCCCTTGCTTTTTCCGCATCTTCGTTTGCAAAGTCCAGTGCTTCCCGCGCAATCCTGAGTTCTTCAAAAAGCCTTGTTCGTTCAGAGAGTATGGATTCTGTTTTTTCCTTGCGTGTTTCCAATTGCTGTTCAAGGCGTTCTCTTTCTTCGTTTTGCTTGGCCTTTTCCTGCCAGCGTTTTGCAACCGTCATATCGCGCACTTGCCGGGCCTCTTCCAAGTCTGCCTTTGCGCTGTTGATTTCGGCTTGTTGCTTGACCAAATCAGTTTGACCGAGAGCCTCCATTGCCAGCATTAAAATTATGTAAAAAACGAGATGCACAAGGGGAATGTAGAAAATATTGACCTACAACAATAATTCCGGGCGAAATTCAAAATGCATAGTGTCGTAATGATACCATTTACCGCCCCAAATAAAACCGTGCTTTTCAAAAATATCTACTATTCCCTGCGGAATTCGGTTTTTATATGGCAATTCCGTATTTTCGGAAGCACATTTACAATCCCATTGCCAATAATTGGAATATTTAGTGTTCAAATCAATAGATATGCCAAAACTGTGCCCGCTTAGCCTATTGGTGCCACTTATCACACGCCAGTTAAACGTCCCGGCAGATTTCAAATAATCTTTCCATTCGGGATGCTCGTCCAACTCGGCAGATACGGCCATTAAATGTTTATTTACATCGTTTATCGTTGATACCTGCAATTTTTGCCCAACCAATTTAGGGCACCATATAATTGTCACTAAATTCATTTGCGCTTCTTCGGTTGTTTTCCCGTATATTTTCTTAAAAAAATCGTCATTCCTGATTCTTCCTGCATCTTGGAATTTTGCAGGCGCACCGGTTTCTCCTTTTGGATATGAATAAGCAAACATATCTTGTACGTCGGGATTTTTCAACAACTCCTCCGCTGATTTTTGTTTCTCATCGTCAAAAAGCAAACGGGAACCATCGTGAAACACAAGAAAATTATTTTCAAAACCGATAATTTGAGCAGGGTAAGCCGATAGCAATTTTTCGACTTCCTTTGGAAGCGATGCTTCAACCTTTGCAAGCAAAGCGAGAAAAATCAAAATCTTGAAGCACAATCTAGCCATATCCCCATAACCTATGGAACCCGTTTAATGCGGTAATGTCCCGTGATAGAGAAGTAAAAGAGACTGTCTTCCTCCTTTGCGCCATCGCCTATATTGTGGATTACTAGGGGAATGCCATTCATTTTTTTGTCGCTCACTATCATGATGTGGGGAATGTTGCCGGGCAGGGTGCAGGTTACAATATCGCCGGGCAGGTAGTTTTCCGGTTTTTCCGTGACCGTGAGTGAAAATCCCTTGCGTGAAAAATACTTTCGGAGATTGAGTACACGGCGATGGTCTATGTTTGAGTCAGGTTTTTTTAGCCCCCAATTTTTGGGATATTCGGAAAATGCGGCAGCCATGTCTTTATGAACGAGTTGCTGCAGGTCCATCTTCAGCGCATCGCGCAGGGCACGGATGATTACGTCCGTGCAAACCCCTATTTCTATGGGAACATCCCCCATCGGATAGTCAAGGCGTGTGTATGCCGGATCGTAATAAAGGGTTTGGCCAACCTGCTGCCGCGCGGCTGTAACTATGGACATACCGGTCTCTTGAGCCGCAGCGTAGGTGAGGAGGAACAAAACCACCCAAAGACAATTCGCTTTAATGGACGGCCACCGACTCATAATGATAAATCTCTCCTGCAAAATATGAAATATAGAAATTGCGGTTGCCCTGTATTCTATTGTTTATCTTTCATTTTTTTTGCGATTAAATATGAAAATATATTTTCTGCAACTATTGCCAATCCAAAACACATCATTAGCGGAAATTCCAGTTCCGGAATCCGTTCATAAAATAAATCTACTAAAAGAAAGATTACACAACATATAATTATTGTTGATACAATGAATAATACATGGCATATTATTGTCAAATGCATTTTGTTTATATTCTTTATTGAGAAGGCATATCCGCAAAAATTAAAAAATATGAGTATGAATATTATAAACTCTCCTATATATATTGCGGATTCCGGTTTAATTTCATTATTTCCAATAAGGTCTATTGCCATTAGGCAAAACATGGAAATTATTCCGGTTAAAATTATCAAGGCAATATTTACTGTAAAATTTTTTAAACCCTTTTCATTTCTGTTTTTTGCTCTATACCATACAGCTAATATTACACTCAATAAAATTACAAAGAACACAAAAGCTATACCCATAATACCTTACTCCATTAGAGGCACTTCATACTTCAGTCCTGCAAACAACGGACGGAAAACAGGCGAGATATGCTGTCGGCGGTGTTGTACGGGCCGTAGTATTCCAAGTTCCGGTAGTAGGCGTAGTAGCCAACACTGCCCTCCGTAGCACTCCACCAGAGGCCACGATAGCCGATAAAGTCGCAATCACTATTACTATCTGAATTGCATGCGCCGCCCGGCAGAGCAGAAAAGCCGAAATCGTCTGTGCCATTGCCTTTGCCTTTGTGATTATCCCAACCGCTGGCCGCTTTTAGAAATTTTCCTGCCGTAGGGCTATAATAAGGGTTTTTAGCGTCTGTGTTGTCATAAGCAAAGCGTAGCAATTTATCCCAGTCCTCATTGCTCGGCAAACGCCAACCATCGGGGCATATCGTCATAGCCATTTTCCAATTATACAAGCGTCCGTATTTTGTGCAATTATCCGGATTGTTATCGTAGCATTTGCTGCCTTCCGCATCGTAATTCAAGTTCTCCGCAAACCAAACTTGCTCGCCGATTTTCACGGTTTTGTAGGTTTTGTTGGCGTAGGTTATTGTGTTGCCGTCAGAACAGGCGATAAAAGCGAAGGATAGCACGGCAAAGGCTAATGCAAGTTTTTTTTGTGCCATGTTGGGTAATGTAGTAAATTAATTTTTCTAAATTCTCACAAAAGTATATTATAAATGCTTATTCTGCTAAGAAATCAACATACAGCGTTTTAGAAATTCCAGTTTTACCCAATGATATATTCGTTTTGTCGTTATGAACAACAGGTGCTTCACATACAATATCATCATCATAATCATAACTACGATAATTTTCCGAAGGCCTATTTTCATTGATTTTTATCGCCTTAATTATTTTTAGATTTGCCAAATCCGCATATCTTTTTGCTTTCTCCCATGCGTCAAGATAAGCCAATTCTCTACATTTCAGAGATCTTTCTTTGTCACCCTTTGTTTCAAAATATATATCTACACTAATAGAATCATTATTTGCAAAATCATCCAATATTTGTATCGCTTTTTCAATGTTTTTCTCTAGGTCATCAATAAAAACCAACATACTTTGTGAAACTTTTTGGCCTTTGTACACATATTTGTCTTTTTCATATTCGGAGTGTGGACCAAAATCCAGCGACGTTGTATGGATATCCTTTTCACTTATTTTATAACTTTTTAAGGTATCCATAAGTTTGTTCATAATAATATTTACTTCTTTTTGTGCTTGCTTTATCGTTTCAGCGATTCTGGAAACACCTATGCTGATTCGCATAATATTAGTTTCCGTTTCTGTGTATCCATAGCCTTTAACGGATATTATGCACTGGCTTTCATTCTTGTTCATCTTGAACCTCCATAAATTAAAGATAAATATACAAAATTCCACTCCTTCCACTAGGATAGCTTCTACTTTGTATTTGGAAGCGGTTTTAAATAGTCGCTAAGTTCCTGAAAATTCATGTTGAAAGTTTCCAAGCTGATTTTCTCTTTAATCGCTCGGATTTTGTCCATAATTCCAGGAATTATTTGCGGTTGCTCAATTGTTGCCGACATAT
>JAISSJ010000128.1 GCA_031273195.1 Candidatus Fibrimonas sp. | reverse complement strand
TTGTATGTGGATAAAACCGACTTTATCTACAAAATGATTTCCGGTTTAAGAACCCAATTCTTTCTCTCCCGTCCACGCAGGTTTGGCAAAACGCTTTTATGCTACACCCTTTGCGCGCTTTTTGAAGGCAAAAAGAACTTGTTCAAGGGGCTGGCAATTTCAAAAACAAAATGGAAATGGGAAAAATATCCCGTGATTAAGCTGGATATGAGCGCTGCTCCGGATGAAGATACTGCAAAAAACTACACTTACGTAATTAAAAATGTAGTTGAAGGTGCTGCTAGAGAATTATCGGTAAAACCTAGGGGCAATAGTGCAACATTAATGTTTAAAAATCTCATTGATGATGCAAAAGAAAAATACGGCAAACCGGCTGTGGTTATAATAGACGAATACGACAGCCCTCTTTTGAATGTTGTTGACGACAAAGAAGAATTTGAAAAGGTTCGCAAGCTGTTGAGGAATTTTTATAAAGTCGTAAAAATGAACGAAAAAAATCTTCGTTTCACATTCATAACCGGCATAACCAAATTTGCACAAGTAAGCGTATTTTCCGCCTTGAACAACTTAACCGACATAACCCTAGACCCTGAATATGCGGCTCTGCTTGGCATAACGCAAGAGGAATTGGAAAAAGACTTTGCGGACTACATTGACAAATGGGCTAAGGAATACGGCGGGAAAAAAAAATACATTGAGAAACTGAAAGATTCATACAACGGATACAGATTTACCAAAGAACCAAAAACCGTCTATAATCCATTTTGCTTGCAAAAGCATTTTGACAGCGGTGATTTTCATAAATTCTGGTTTGAAAGCGGTTCGCCGAGCTATTTGATAGATTTGCTGGATAGCCAAAAAATTGATATCTTAAATATAGAGGATTTTTCCGTTGGGATGGAAAAATTCAGAGGATACGATTCAGACAATATGGAAGCTATTCCTATTTTGTATCAAAGCGGGTATTTAACTATAAAAGATTACATAAAGGAACTTAATAGATTTATGCTTGGTTATCCGAACAAAGAAGTTGAATCTGCCTTTGCAAATGAGCTTGCCACAAAATATTTGAAGGTGCCCGGAAGCGAAAAAAGCAGCTTTGCAGCTAATGTAATAAAATGGCTATACACAGGCGAAATAGAGCGTGTTATAGCGGATGGCTTTGTTCCCTTTATGGCTTCAATCCCATATTCCATAACCATACCTAAAGAAAAATACTTCCAAACCATATTCCACATAATTTTCAATATATTTGGTTTTCAGTGCAAAAGCGAGGTTCAAATAGCCACAGGCCGCATAGACAGCATTTTGGAAACCCCTAAATTTGTTTACTGCTTTGAGTTCAAGCTAAAGGGAACCGCTACAGAGGCATTGAAGCAGATAGACAGCAAGGAATACCTTACTCCTTGGAAGGGCAAGGGCAAGACTTTGTATAAGATAGGAGTCGCTTTTGAGCCAAAGAAAAGAAAGATAAAGGAGTGGAAGGTTCGGACTTAGTAGGTTTTCTACATTCCTCTACAATGGACTCCTTTCTGGTATCTCCTAACGGACCGCTTAAAGGCTCGGTTAAAATTTCCGGCTCAAAGAATGCCGTGCTGCCGGTTATGGCTGCGGCAATGCTTGCAGATGGAATTTCCAAAATAAGCAACGTTCCGCACTTGAAGGACACGCAAACTATGGCGGATGTTCTGCGGGTAACGGGTTGCCGCATAAAACAGAACGAAAACAATTTGAGCATAGATTCCAGCGATATAAACTATTTGGAAGCTCCTTACGAACTGGTGAAAACCATGCGGGCCAGCTTTTATGTGCTTGGGCCTCTGGTGGCCAAATTCGGAAAATGCAGGGTATCTTTGCCGGGTGGCTGTGCATGGGGGCCGCGACCGGTTGATTTGCACCTGAAAGGACTGGAAGCCCTGGGTGCGAAAATAAATATCACACACGGATATGTTGAAGCCGTTTGCGAAGGACGGCTCAAAGGAAATACTTTCTCGTTTCCTATAAGCTCCGTTGGCGCAACAGCGAATATTCTTATGGCCGCTACACTCGCAGAAGGAACCTCCGTTTTGCAAAATTCGTCCATAGAACCGGAAATTACCGCCCTCGCAGATTACTTGGCCAAAATGGGCGCAGACATAAAAGGCATTGGAACAAGAACCCTGATTGTAAATGGCGTTGAAAAATTAAAACCTGGTGATGGGCAAACCATAGCAGACAGAATAGAAGCGGGAACTTTTTTAGCGGCGGCGGCAATAACAAGGGGAAAGATAAAGGTTACAGACATGGTTCCCGAACACCAAAATGCGCTTTTGGAAGTTTTCAAAAGCATGGGTTGCGAAATATCCGCTGGCGAGAATTGGGTTGAACTCTCCGCTGAAAACAGAGAGCTTTTGCCTGCACATATAACAACACTCCCCTACCCCGGCTTTCCAACCGATATGCAGGCGCAACTCATGGCGGTGCTTGCAACGGTAAAGGGCACATCTTCCGTGCGAGACACCATTTACAACGACAGGTTCAAGCACGTTTCCGAACTGGAAAGGCTTGGCGCAGAAATTTCCCTTAAAGAAGACACGGCAATAATAAACGGAGGCGGCAAGCTAACGGGAGCACAGGTAATGGCAAGCGATTTGCGGGCGAGCGCAGCCCTTGTTTTGGCCGGGCTGGTTGCCAAGGGGCAAACGGAGATAAGCCGCATTTACCATTTGGACAGAGGCTACGAAAATTTTGAGGATAAGCTATCCGGGCTTGGTGCTAAGCTGGAGAGAAGGCATGGCTAAGAGATTAGCATTGATAGCCGTGTTTGCGTTTTTCTTTGGATTGCAGGGTTGCACTTGTTGCGCATATTTTAACCACGCTTGGAATATGGAAGAGGCTTACGGGGAAGCCGTTGTACTCAGGGAAGCCAGGCTGGATTCCATTCCTGGTGATTCAATTTTAGGCTCCGGGGCGGAAAAAGGGCTTTACGATAGAGTTATAGAAAAAGGCTCACGAATAGTGGAGAGATTTCCAAAAAACGAAAGGCAGGTTTCCAAAGCGGTGTTTATGATGGCGGAATCGTTTCGCCATAAAAACGAATGGAGAAAAGCCGTTGAAAAATACGATGAGCTTGAGAGATATTTCCCTAAATACGATTCCATGCCCAAGGCCGAATATGAACGGGCTTTTTGCCTTTACAAAAACGGCGATTACGCCTTAGCGAGATTTTCTGCGGAACGCATTTTAGAGGACGGCGAAAAGCACGAATACTATTTACCGGCTTTGGAGCTTATGTCCGTTTTGCAAGAAAAAGAAGGCTTGCCAAGCGATGCCATAGCCTCTTTGGAAGCGGTGCTTGCCACCAACTTCGGAACTCCCTGGACAAGGGCAAAAGCCCGAATGCGGCTTGCGGATTTGCATTACGAACAGAAAAACTATGAAAAAGCGAGGGAGCATTATTTAAATAAGGAGATTTTTATTCTGTCGGTTCCGGAAAGATATAAGGCGCAAAGCACGGCTGCGGAATGCCTGTTCATGACAGGCGAAGAAAACAAACTGGCGGCGGCAAACGAGTATAAGGCTCTTGCGGACTCTGCCGTGTTCAAGGATAGCAAAAATTTGAGTTTGGTTAGGCAAGGAGAAATTCTGTTAAACATAGATAACGAAAAAGGAGTTGGCATTTTGAGAGATGTAGCTCATATCAGGCTCAAAAGCGAGATTGCATCAAGGGCATTCTTTGGCATTGGAGATTTCAGGCAAAGGAAGCGCGATTATCCGAATGCTATTTTGCTTTACGATTCAAGCTATCAAAGCAGGCCCGCAAGCTCTTGGGGCATGGAGAGCTACAGCCGCAAAGTCGCGCTTTCAAAACTGCTGGCATTGAAAGACACGGTTACAGCACGGCAAAAAGTGGAAAAGCCGTTTTTCCCGCAGGAATTTCAAATTGCGGAACTCTTTTTGTTCAAACTATCCGAAACAGACAGTGCGCTTGCATTGCTTGCCAAAATGGATTCAACTATTGAAGATTCCGTTTTGAAGGCCAGAGTCACCTACACAAGAGCCTTCATTTACGATGAATTCAAGCAGGATACGTCTAAGGCCTACCCTCTTTACAGAAAACTCATTGAGAATTTTCCTCAAACGGGTTATGCAAAACAGGCACAGGCGAACATGGGCTTGCAGGTAAATATAAAGACGATAGACGACTTGGCTCGCGATTCCTTTTTAAAGGCCGAAGAAGCATGGCTAAATGCCCAAAAAATTCCCGTGGAAAACATTAAGGAAGTTGAAGAAGCGTATCAAAAAGCCATTGCCCTGTATGATTCCGTGATAACGGAGTTTAGGGAAACGCAAACGGCCTTGCAAGCCATGTATGTAAAAGCGTATATTTTAGCGGAAGAAATAGGCAATCCGGACAGTGCGCAAGTCATTTGGGGAAAACTCGCCAGAGAGCATTACAGAACACCATGGGGCAAGGCAGCGCATGAAAGGTTAGGCGGAAAACTCTCCGTAAGTCCGGACGAAATGGTTCGCTTGCGCAACCGGGTTGAGCAGGTTGAAATTTCCACAAAGCAGCAAAGCGAAAGGTTTTGGCAAGAAATGGAAGAAAAGCAAAATGCACCCCCTCCACCTCCTAATGTAGCAGATGATGAAATTTTGCAGAACGATTACAATACGCTTTATGATTTTAAGTAGCGAAAGTTCATGCCTGAATTCATTCTAATAATAGCGGGTGAAGATTCCGGAGATATAATAGGTGAAGAATTTGTAAAAACCGCCGTGGAGCAAGGTTTTGAAGCGGTTGGAACCGGAGGGGCAAATATGCAACGCGCCGGTTTGAAAACCGTGGCGAACTTTGAAGATATGGCAGTGAACGGTTTTTTTGATGTTTTAAAAAAACTGCCAAAGCTTTTTTTTATAAAAAGAACCTTGCAAAAAAATCTCAAAGATGAAAACTGCAAATCCCTGATTTGCATAGATTATCCCGGAATGAATTTACCCTTGATGAAGCTCGCAAAGAAAATAAACAAACCGGTTTTCTATATTGCGCCGCCTCAAATCTGGGCATGGAAAAAAAACAGGGGAAAATATTTTAAGAATGTATATGCAGGGGTATTTTTTCAATTTGAAAAAGACATCTATAAAGGCTGGGGGGCAAAAGCGTTTTTTGTTCGGCATCCGTGTTTGAGCAACTCAAAAGTTTGCGATGAGTTTAAGGACAAGGTTTTATTTTTGCCGGGGAGCAGGCTTGGGCAGTTAAAGCGGAATTTGAGCAAATACATAAGCATTGCGGAGAGCGTTGAAAATGCGGTGTTTGTAGCCTCTCGCAAGGAACTTTTTGATTTTCTGAACAAAAAACTCTGCGGGAAATTTCCGGTTGTTTTGAGAGAGCGCAGAACTTCTTTTGAAGGGGCAAAGGCTGCGTTTTGTATGCCCGGCACTGCGGTTTTGGAAACATTTATGGCTGGCATCCCTACAATAGCCATAGCTGTTATAGACCCTTTAACCTATATAATGGGAAAGCTGTTTTTAAAGACAAAATATCTAACCTTGCCCAATATCATTTCCGGCAAAGAGGTTGTGCCGGAGCACATTACCTGTTCGCTTTTTGAAAGGCGGCCTACAAAGCCCTCCCCCGCAAAGCGCTCTTTCTGAAAAAGCCCTTTTCCCTGCTGTCGTAGCAGAATTTGGGTTGCCCTTCCTTTTCGCAGGAGAGATAAAAAAGCTCATCTTCAACAATAAAAGTTTTGACTTCAAGGGAATCTGCAAATAGCTTTCTCTTAAAATGAATGCTGTCTATGGCCGGGAAAATTTTTTGCAGTTGAAGCTCCAAAAGCCTGAGTTCCTGCCAGGGCAAAAAGGCTACTTCCCTCTCGGAAACCGGACGCCCGGAAATGGTCGCCCTGCCCACATAAGCAAACGGCAGTTCATTTTCCCTGCTCCAGAGGGAAACTTCCGTTTGAACCTTTTTTTCCGGGTAAAATTCCTTATACAGAATGAATGACGCATCCCAAAGCATCGGGTTTAATTCCCCAAGAATTATTGTATCACCGGGGCTTGGAATTGTTAAATGTATTGTGTCAAAAGGCGTGGGGACTTCTATTAAATTTCCGCTTTTTCCAACCTGCCAAAGCAAAATGGAGTTTCCATCTCCGGCTTTTGAAAGCAGCAAATCCCCTTCTTGGGAATCTTCAATGCAAGCAGCGAATTCGCAAACAAAAATGCGCTTGCCGTCAAAGCTCCAAACCGAAAGAACAAAAAACCTCAAAAAAATCGCCAAAGCTACAATGCAGGAACAAAACAACAAAATGCTCCAAGCCCTTGCTGGCGAGGATTTTCGCAGAGTTTTATTAATGGCTTTTTCTATTTTAACAATCACCCAGCTAATTTAGGAAATTTTGGAATGGAAAGCGATTTTGAAACAATGGCGGAAAAAATAGCGCAAACTGCAAAAAATGCGTCTTTGCAGTTGCGCATTTTGAGCGCAGACACTCGCGATAAAGCTTTGCAAAAAATAGCGGAAACCATTCGCCTTTCCGAAGCAAAAATCATAGAGGAAAACAAAAAGGATATTGAAGCGGCAAAAAACGGCGGTATGTCCAGCACAATGCTAGACCGCTTAACGCTCACCCCCAGACGCATAGAGGAAATGGCAAAGGGCGTTGAGGAAATAGCCGTATTCGCAAACCCCCTCGGCAAAATTTTGGAACACAGAACCCTGAAAAACGGCATAGACATCAGCCGTGTTAGCGTTCCCATCGGCGCAATTTTCTTTATTTACGAAAGCCGCCCCAATGTAACTATAGACGGAGCCGCCTTGTGTTTTAAAACCGGCAATGCCGTTATTTTGCGAGGTGGAAAGGAATCCGTGCATTCAAGTGCATTTTTGGCGAAAATTTTTTGCGACGCTCTCTCCGAATTCGGCATTTCAAGGGACGCAGTTCAATATATAGACAACCCCGACCGCAATCTGCTGGGCTGTTTGTTAAAGCAAAACGAGTATTTGGATTTGGTTATACCCAGGGGCGGCAAAGGTTTAATCAAAGCGGTAAACGAGCAATCCCGAATTCCCGTGATAAAGCATTTTGACGGGATTTGCCATGTTTATATTGACAAAAGCGCGGACATAGACAAGGCTGCAAAAATTCTTTACAATGCAAAGGTTCAAAGGCCCAGCGTTTGCAATGCGGCAGAAACCGTGCTGCTTCATAAGGATTTGCCCAAAGAAGCGGTGGAGAAGATTCTAAAGCCGCTAAAGGATGCGGATGTGGAAATTCATTGCGACAGGTGCGGAATAGAGTACTTGGATTTGCAAATTTCCGCATGTCTTGTGAGCGGGGTAAAGGAGGCTTGCGAGCATATTGAAAAGCACGGCAGCCACCACACGGATGCCATAGTTGCAGAAGATGCCGAGGTTTTAGAGTATTTTGCAAACAATGTGGACAGCGCAAGCGTTATGCTGAATGCAAGCACCCGCTTTGCAGACGGCGGCCAGTACGGATTAGGGGCCGAGGTTGGCATTTCCACGGATAAATTACACGCAAGGGGGCCTATGGGGGTGGAGAGTTTGTGCAGTTATAAATGGGTGCTAAGAGGGAACGGGCAGGTGAGGGAATGAAAAACATCAGCTTTAACCCTCAAGGCCTAATCCCCGCTATTGCCCAGCACGCCACAGACTCTACTGTGCTTATGATGGCTTGGATGAATGAAGAATCCCTGAAATTAACGCTGGAAAAGGGCGAAATGGTGTTTTGGAGCCGCAGCAGGGGGGAACTTTGGCACAAGGGAGCCACCAGCGGGAACTTCTTAAAAGTTGTAAGTTGGTCGCCGGATTGCGATTTTGACTGCCTTTTGTTCAAGGTTTTGCCACAAGGGAAGGGGGTAGCTTGCCATACAGGGGAAAAAAGTTGCTTTTTTCAGTGGGAAAATGTTTCCATTGCCCAAAAATAATGTATATTTATAACAAATATTTCTGAGGTCTTTTATGTTGAAAAAAATAATTGTCGGTTGTTGTGTTGCAGCTCTCATGGCTTGCGGTGGTGATAATAAAAAATTAGACCCTACAAACCCGGAATCCATAAGAAAGCATTACGCCAAAATGGAGCCGCCTGTTCAAATGAGCAACGACCAGTTTGTCGCTTATGCGCTAAAAGGAGATACCGTAAATATGAGCATGTTTTTGGTTTGCTCCAAGGATTATCTGAATACGCCGAGCGGCAAAGGCAATACCGCTCTTGCCACTGCCGTAAATAAAAGGAATGTTCTTGTTGTGAGATTCCTTTTGGAACATGGGGCAGATATAGGCATAAAGAGCAGCCAACTCGGCCTAACCCCGCTGGAAGATGCCGCTACCCGAGAAGATTCCACTGAAAACGGAATTTTTAAAATGCTCGTGGAAGCTCAAAAGAAAAGAGACCCTGAACTGCACAACGTCGGTGCTGCTTTGCACATGGCATCTCGCTATGGCGCACTCAAAAATGTTGAACTCCTTATTGAAAACGGCGCAAATCCCAACGCTAAGAGCTTGGAAGGCTTAACCCCGCTTCACGAGGCGGCAAAAGAAGGCAGAAAACCCGTTGTTGAGTATCTGATTTCCAAAAAAGTTGAGATTAACCCCTTAGATAGAGACGGTTACACCCCAATGGACTGGTCGGAGGCGATGGGTGCAGGCTCAACCTTCCCCGAAGTGGCCAAAGTGTTGCAAAAAGCCGGTGGCAAGCATACTGCGGCTTGGCGCGCAGCCATGTAATTTCTTTTCAAATTCTTAATTCCCGCTCGCCAAAGCGGGGTTGTTTTTATTTTTCCCTTTGTAAGATTTTCGTCCGGCAAAAAATAAGGTTCTGTCTCCACCAGATGCCGTGCATTGTAGGGGCAAACACGCTGGCAGATATCGCACCCGAAAATGCTATTCTTAACCCATTCTTTCTGCTCCTCGCTGAACTCCCCCCTGTGTTCTATAGTTAAGTAAGAAGCGCAACGGCGGCTATCTAAAAAACCGTCTTCGCTCAAAGCCTTGTTCGGGCAAGCGTCTATGCAACGGCGGCATTTGGCACAAGCGTTTTGCGGGTGTAGGGGCGTTGCAGGCAACGCCCTTACATCCGCATTTAGTAAGATACCGCCTATAAAAAAGCCGCTTCCGAACTTTGGGTTTATAAGCATTGTATTTTTGCCTATAAATCCCAAACCTGCCATTACCGCTAACTCTCTTTCCGCTATGGGCAGGGAGTCTATAAATGGCTGGCCGTCAACTTGCTTTGCCCATTCACGCAAAATGCTTCCGATGGTTATGTGATAATCCTTGCCGTGGGCGTATGCAGCTATGGGTTCTTGCCTCTTTTGCAAAGGTCTTGGGTATTTCCATAGGGCAACCCAAGCCGCATTATAATATTTACCGTTAAAATCTGCGGGGTGCTTTTTCATTTCGGCGTTCTGCGCCATCCAACTCATATCGGCATTAAAACCCCTGTGCAGCCATTCATCCAAATGCGCCGAATGCGGCAAAAGAGCGGGTAAGGGAGTGTAGCCAAAAGCCAAGCATTCCGTAGTTTCAGCGGCATTTTGCTCAAATTTACACATCAACCTTTGGGCTGTATCTTGAGTATTCCTGTAAACTGCACACGTCTGTAACCTGCAATTTCTTTGTGGCCTCCAAACCCTCAACGGCACGTTGCAAACCGTGCAGAGTAGTGGTGACGGGAATGCCGCGCATAAGGCTGTTGGTGCGGATTCTCATCTCATCGCTTGCGGGCTTTTCGCCTTTGCCCGGGGTGTTCACAATCCACGCCAAACGGTTCTCTTCTATTAAATGTATGGCATGGGGGCGGCCGTCTGCAACCTTGAACACCGCATTTGTCCGAATGCCGTTATCCCTGAGCATGGTGCTTGTTCCCATTGTGCAGTAAAGGGTAAAACCGAGTTCCACCAGCCTTTTAATATAGGGAATGGCCTCTTCCCGGTCTTCGGTGCGAAGGCTCAAAAATATGTTTCCCTTTTCGGGCAATTTACTTCCGGAGGCTATCTGGCTTTTTAAGTATGCCATGCTCGCCCTGCGGTCTATGCCCATAACCTCGCCTGTGGATTTCATTTCCGGGCTTAAAATTATGTCAACGCCGGGGAAACGCGCAAAAGGAAACACCGCTTCTTTAACGGAGAAATGCGAGGGAACAAATTCTTTGGTAAAGCCAATTTCCTTTAATGTTTTGCCGGCCATGCAAAGAGAGGCTATTTTCGCAAGCGGAATGCCTATCGCCTTGCTTACGAACGGAACGGTTCTTGAGGCCCTTGGGTTTACCTCCAAAACATAAATCGTTCCGTTTTGAATTGCGTACTGAACATTCATCAAGCCGCAAACATTGAGTTCACGGGCCATAGCTTTGGTCTGTTCCCTTATTGTATTTTGAATGTTCTGCGAAAGCGTTGGCGGCGGAAGGGTGCAAGCGCTGTCGCCGGAATGAACGCCGGCAAGCTCCACGTGCTCCATTATCCCCCCAATCACCTGGGTTTCGCCATCGGAAATGCAATCCACATCCACCTCCGTTGCGTTTTCCAAAAAGCGGTCTATCAGAATTGCACGGCCTTCGGAAACCTCCATAGCTTTTGCCATGTATTCCTTTAAACCCGCTTTGTCGTAAACTATAACCATCGCCCTGCCGCCCAAAACAAATGATGGCCGCATAAGAACAGGGTAACCTATTTTATCCGCAATTTTTTCCGCTTCTTCGGCGGTTTGGGCCAGCCCATTCGGAGACTGCGAAATGCCCAGTTTTTTCAGCATTTCTGAGAACAGTTCCCTGTCTTCCGCAATACCTATGGAGTCCGGCGAAGTGCCTATTATATTAACGCCGTTTGCCTTTAAACCCTCCGCTAAATTCAACGGGGTTTGCCCTCCGAACTGCACTATCGCGCCATAACATCCTTCACGCTCGTAAACCTCTAAAACGTCTTCCAAAGTTAGGGGTTCAAAATAGAGTTTATCGGAGGTATCGTAATCGGTGGAAACGGTTTCGGGGTTTGAGTTCAGCATTATCGTTTCAAAACCCGCCTTTTTCAGGGCAAAAGAAGCATGAACGCAACAATAGTCAAACTCTATCCCCTGCCCTATGCGGTTTGGCCCCCCGCCCAAAATGAGAATTTTTTTCTTTTGCCCATCCGTATTCAAACCCTCTAAATCACTTGACGTAGCTCCGCTTGAGTAGCTTGAATAGAGATAAGGGGTATAGGCCCTGAACTCCGCAGCGCAGGTATCAACCACATGGAATTGAGGTCTTAATAAAATGGATTTTCTCTTGTTCCGAACATCCTCTTCCTTTTCGCCGAGTATGTTTGCTATTTGCCTGTCTGAAAAGCCGAATTCTTTTGCCTGTTCAAAGAGCAAGGGGGATTCAACCAAACCCTCTAAATTTTTTGCGGAGCGAATTTCGTTTTCATATTCCACCAAATCTTTGAATTGCCGCAAAAACCAGCGGTCTATCTTTGTGAGGGAGTATATTTTATCTTCGCTCCATTTTCGTGTAATAGCCTCTCGCACCATGAAAATTCTGTTTGCGCTGCCCACGCTAATTTTTTTCTCCAGTTCCTCATCGCTCAAATCCTTGAAAATATAATCCTTGCCGTCTGCGCCAAAGCCTGCACGTCCGGTTTCCAGCGAGCGAAGAGCTTTTTGAAAGGATTGCTTGAATGTACGCCCTATTGCCATAGCCTCGCCAACGGATTTCATTTGGGTTCCAAGTTTATCGTCTGCGCCAATGAATTTTTCAAAGGCAAAGCGGGGAACTTTGGTCACTATGTAATCTATTGAGGGTTCAAAGCAGGCTTTTGTTTGCCGGGTTATATCGTTTGTTATTTCGTCAAGGGTGTAGCCAACCGCCAACTTTGCGGCTATCTTGGCTATAGGAAAACCGGTTGCCTTTGAAGCCAAGGCGGAAGACCTTGAAACTCTGGGATTCATCTCAATCACAACCAAGCGGCCATCATTTGGGTTTATAGCGAATTGCACATTTGAACCGCCGGTGCTAACTCCTATCTCCCGCATAACCGCTATGCCTGCATCGCGGAGTTTCTGGTATTCACGGTCTGTGAGGGTAAGGGCTGGAGCCACCGTAATAGAGTCCCCGGTGTGGACTCCCATAGGGTCAACATTTTCAATGGAGCAGACTATAACGCAGTTGTCTTTGCAGTCCCGCATTATCTCAAGCTCATATTCTTTCCAGCCTTCAATAGATTCCTCTATCAGCAATTCCTTTGTAGGGGAATAGTATAAACCTCTTTCGCAAATTTCCTTGAATTCTTCTTCGTTATGCGCAATGCCGCCGCCTGTGCCGCCAAGTGTGAACCCAGGGCGTATAACAAGGGGCCAAGTGTTCAGGTTCTCCTTTATGCGGGAAGCCTCCTCGTAGGAGTGAGCGATTGCGCTTTTGGGCATTTCCAGCCCTATGGACTTCATCGCTTCTTTGAACAATCCCCTATCCTCAGCCTTGCGAATAACATCCGGGCTAGCACCGAGCATCTCTACGCCGTAAAAATCCAAGACACCTGCCCCGGCAAGCTCCATAGCGAGGTTCAGGGCTGTTTGCCCCCCCAATGTCGGGAGCAGGGAATCAGGCCGTTCCCTGCGAATTATCTCGGTAAGGGCAGCCTTGGTTAGAGGCTCTATATAAGTTCTATCTGCAAAGTCCGGGTCTGTCATTATGGTAGCGGGGTTGGAATTTACAAGCACAAGCTCATAACCCTCCGCTTTTAGCGATTTGCAAGCCTGCACACCCGAATAATCAAATTCGCAAGCTTGACCAATAACAATGGGACCGGAACCTATCAGGAGAATTTTTCGAATATCGTTGCGCTTGGGCATATTTGTCACCTTACCATTTTGCTCTTAAAGCAGGAGGGCAAGGTATATCTTTATACTTAACATTAGGATTATTGGCTATTTTCATCCAAGTCACATACCAGTCGCAACCACGTTTTAAATCGGAAAGTGCCGAAGTACCAAAGGCATTATTGCACATATTCTGCACACAGCTCTCATTGTTGCCGCACGTTGCCCTAAAGCCGCCATACTGCACGCCCAACTGCGGGTTGCTTACACCATTGCTGGAGAGTTGCCTGCTGATAGCATTAAACTGGCCTACGCCGCCGCCCGGAATCATAAGGTCAAATTGTTTTTGGCCTACATCGCCACCTATGTTGCTTATCATAACTACCAAAGTTTTTCCGGTAAGGCCGCTGCCGCCGCCGCCTTCACCGTTGGAAGTGAACTCCAACTGGAAGCATTTGCCGCAATCCGCATCTGTGTGAGAAGCAGCAAAACCGTAAGATACATTGTCATTTATGCTCCACGGTGCTTGGTTCATGCAAGTGAAAGCCGGACCGTTGTCGCAAGCGCTTTGGGCATTAGCATCGGATAGAGAGCCGCCGTTGATATTGCAAGTTTTTGCAGTCCCCTGGCCATTAGTTTGTTTGCCCGGCCATGCGCAGCTTGGCTTGCAGCCATCCCAGTAACGGGTGGTTTTGCCGGTTTGATTTAATTGGCTAGAGGCTACGCAAGTTTCGCAACTAAGGCCGCTGCTGCTGCTGCTGACCAGAAAAGAACTGCTACTGCTCAAAACCTCGGCAAGCGAGGAAGAGGAAACTTCGGCAAGCAAAGAAGAACTGCTGCTTTCCGCCTTCCTTAAAACTTCTTCCGCCGACTCTATATCCGAGGTGCAGGAAAGGGCGAGTGACATAGCAAGCACAAGGCCTGCCGCTAACAAAAAGGTTTTCATTTTATTTCTCCTGCCAAACCTGGCATTCATTTTGGGCATGAGAGGTAATGTAGAAAAAACACCGGGACGACCGTGAAGGTCGCCCTTGTGCTTCTTTTTATTCCAATGAAGCAACTTTACGCCTATATGCATATTTTATGAAAAAACCAATCATTGACGAATTCTGATCTACTTTTGATTTTAATTCATTTGTCGCAGAGAAATATTTTAAACCAATTAAACATCCGTGATTGCCTCTCCCAAAATCAACCGCCGCAGAAATATTATATGCGAATCCTCCATCGCTTTCATACATTTCCATAGGAAGATTTGTCTGATTAGCAACCCACGAATATCCAAGTGATACCCCTAGTTGTATAAGAGGTATCGGGTAAAAAATGACACCTGGTCCAAATAAATAGGAATTGAATTGGATATAATCGGAGTTATCATAAATTCTATGTGCCATTCCACTAAGCTCCAATACAGCGTAAATGGAGGTGTTGTCAAATGGTCCATATCCTAA
>JAISSJ010000046.1 GCA_031273195.1 Candidatus Fibrimonas sp. | reverse complement strand
ATTGAGAGATTCAGATACAAGGCATCCAAGGCAAAGGCCGTGCAGAGCAAGGTAAAGGCATTGGAGCGGCACGAACCTCTTACCGGTTTGGAAAAAATAAAAACACTTGATTTTGAATTTACCGAAACCTCTTTTCCCGCAAAAAGAATGTTAAGGGTTGAGCATTTGAGTTTTGGCTACGATGCGAATTTGCCCTTGATTGAGGATTTGAGCTTTGAACTGTACAAAGGCGACCGCCTGGCCATAATCGGCCCGAACGGAAAGGGAAAGACCACGCTTTTGAATTTGCTGGCAGGCGAATTAAAACCGGGCTGCGGAAGCATTGAAACCCACAACAGCACGGTTATGAATTATTTTGGCCAAACAAATGTAAACCGCCTTGATTTGCAAAAAACCGTGGAAGAAGAAATTCAAAGTTCCCTGGAAGACAGAGCGAGGGGAAAAGCCCGCTCCCTAGCCGGAGTTATGATGTTTGAGAGCGACAATGCTTTAAAAAAAATATCCGTTCTCTCCGGCGGCGAACGTTCCAGGGTTCTGCTTGCGAAAATCTTAGGCAAGCCCTGCAACCTGCTTCTGCTTGACGAACCCACAAACCATTTGGACATGGACTCCGTGGACAGTTTAATTGAAGCCTTGGAAGAATTCAAAGGAGCCGCAATTTTAGTGAGCCACGATGAGGAAATTTTACACGCCTTCGCAAAGCGGTTAATCATTTTTGACGGCGGCAAAGCCAGTTTTTTTGACGGCACCTACCAAGATTTCCTAGAACGCATCGGATGGTTAGAAGAAACAAACGTAGGGGCAATCCCTCGCGGTTGCCCCGCCACCACCACCACCTCGCCCCGCCCCCCCGACCGCCGTGCCCGCGCAGAGCAAATCCTGCAAAAATCCCGTGCCATTCGTCCATTGGAGCAAAAAATCAAGCGAATAGAAGAGGAAATTCAGCAAAAGGAAAATTTTGCCGCCGAGTGCGAAAAAAACATAATAATCGCCGCTGAACAGGGCGATGGCTTAAAGATAGCGGAAATTTCAAAGGAAATGGAAGCCGCTAAAAACCGGATAGCAGAGTTGTATGCGGAGTGGGAGCGAACAAACGCAGAGCTGGAAACAATTATCTAGCTATATTCACGGCATTAAATGTATCTTGAATCGCAAGGAATATTTCCACTATTTTAGGGTCAAACTGCTGGCCGGATTCTTTCTTAATTATATCTACAGCTTCTTCGTGCGTAAATGCTTTTTTATAAGGACGTTCCGAAGTGATGGCATCATACACATCCGCTATAGCCATAATGCGCCCCTGCAACGGAATATCCAAGCCCTTCAAGCCACGGTGATAGCCTTTGCCATCCCAGTGCTCATGGTGATAGCCGGCGAAAAATTTCGCATGGCGCAAAAACATTCCTTCACCTGTTCTGGCAATAATCTGCTGAATTATGCGCTCTCCCTCTTGCGAGTGAGTTTTCATAATTTCAAATTCCTCTTCGGTAAGCTTGGCCGGTTTATTCAAAATCAAGTCAGAAACGGAAATTTTGCCTATATCATGCAATCTGGCTGAAAAAACCAGCATATCCTTGTTCCAGCCGTTCATTTCTTCCATATACAAACCGTATTGCTGCATTCCCTCAATGAGAATTTTTATGTACTCGGAAGTGCGTTCAACATGCCCGCTTGTGACTTTGTCACGATTTTCAACCATGTCTGCCAAAACAAATACAATATTATTTTGCAGTTGTTCTATGCGTTCCGTGCGCTTCTTTATCAACTCGTTAACTTCCAATTGATATGCTATTCTGCGAAGCATTATAGGCGCAGAGAAAGGCTTTGCTATAAAATCCACAGCCCCCAGTTCCAAACCGTGATATTCCCTAGCTTCATCGCTAAAGGCTGTTAAAAATATAACGGGAATTCGTGCCGTTAACTCATTTTCCTTTAGCTTTTGCAAAGCGACAAAACCGTCTATTTCCGGCATTTCAATATCCAGCAGAATAAGGTCCGGCATAATTCTTTCAAGCAATGTGAACATTTTAGCGGCGGAAAGCATGGTAAAAACCTCATAATTACCCTCTAAGGCTTGCTTCGCCTTAATGAGATTAACCGCGCTATCATCCACTACAAAAATAACTTTCATTGGTCTGCCATTTAGTTCCATAAAAAATAATCCTTTTATCAAATATAGTAAATAGCATCTGCTATTGCGCTTCCCATTTCCTCTGTACCGACTTTTTTGCAATCATTGACGCAAATATCATCGGTACGAATTCCTTTTGATATAACTGTCTCTACTGCAAGCTCTATGGCCTTAGCCGCAGCTTCTTCCTTGAACGAGTAACGGAGCATAAGCGCAACCGAGAGTATTTGAGCTATGGGGTTTGCAACGCCCTTGCCCGCTATGTCCGGGGCGGAACCTCCGGCCGGCTCGTAAAGCCCAAAGGAACCTTCTGCCAGGCTTGCGCTGGGCAAAAGCCCCATGGAGCCTGTGAGCATGGCGCATTCATCGCTTAAAATATCTCCGAACAGATTGGGGCAAAGCATAACATCCATGCTTCCCGGCCTTTTTATGAGTTGCATTGCGGCGTTATCCACATAAATATGCTCCAGTTCTATCTCTGGATATTCTTTTGCGATTTCCTTCACTATTTTGCGCCAAAAAACACTTGTGGCCAAAACATTTGCCTTATCTATGCTGGCAAGTTTTTTTTTGCGGAGCTTTGCGGCTTCAAAGGCGAATCGGGCTATGCGCTCAACTTCATTTCTGGTATAAACCATTGTGTCAAAGCCTCTTTCGTTTTCGCCCTTGCCATCCTGGCCCTTTGGCTGCCCAAAATAAACATCGCCTGTTAGTTCTCTAACGCAAAGAATATCAAAACCATCGCCTGCAATGTCTGCTCTTAGCGGGCAAGCAGAAGCTAGGGCTTTATACACCTTAGCCGGGCGCAAATTGCAATACAGCTTAAAATATTTGCGAAGCGGCAAAAGCGCGCCTCTTTCGGGCTGAAGTTCCGGAGGCAGGCTTTCCCATTTTGGCCCTCCTACCGAGCCGAACAGTATGGCTTCCGCAGATTCTGCTGTTTTAATTGTGCTTTCGGGCAAAGGGTGCTTATACAGGTCATAAGCTGCGCCGCCAACCGGTGCCCATTCTAAGTTCAAGGAAAAACCGAATTTTTTGCTCACAGCTTCCAAAACCTTAACGCCTTCTTTCATTATTTCGGAGCCAATGCCGTCCCCGGGCAAAACTGCTATGGAAAGTTGTTTCATAAGGGGAATGTAGAAATTTACAGTGCCTCTGCCGCCAGTCTGCATACTTCGTCAAAATCGCCGTATAGCATTTGCTCGTCAATTTTATCTATTAGAGCTTTTGTCTCTTTTTTCCAGGATAATTTTTTCAAGGCCTCAAGCGCAGCTTTAACGGGCCTTTCATCGTAGTCTGCGCAAGCATTGCAAATTATTTGCAACTGTTCGCGCAAAAAGCCGGGGTCTTGGTCAACTTCGCTTGTGGAATCGGAATTCTTCTTTTTTGATTCAATCTTCGCTTTTATGCTGAGTATATCATCTATCAATACCGGAGCCTGTTTTTTTATAAGATTCCTGTTCTGCTCTTTTCCGGCTTTTTCCAAAGCAAACGCAAGCCTTGAAACGACAGTTTCGCCTATGTTCGCCAATGCGCTTTTTATCGCATGTACATTAACAGTGAACAGGTGCAAATCTTCGCCGGTTGCATTATCTATGTTTTTGAAAGTATCTTCTATTATGGGCAAAGCCTTTTTAATATCAAGAAGGAAAACGGCCTGCAAAGCGGAATCCGCCTCGGAAATGTTGCTCTGGAAGGCGGCTTCATCCATTTCTAGCCTTTGCTTTCGTGCTTCTGCTATAACTTCGGGAGATTGTTTGTTGCGAATGAGCTTGTTAAGAACAGAGTTGAGCTGGCGGATATCTATTGGCTTTGATATGAATTCGTCAAAACCGTTCTCCAGGAAAAATTTCGATTGACCGGTCACAGCATTAGCCGTAAGAGCTACAATAGGGTATTTATAACCTAAATCCCGCATGATTTTCGTGGTGTTTATGCCGTCGAGTTTCGGCATCATATGGTCCATAAACACAATATCATATATTCGGCCGTCCTTGATTTTGTTGATGGCTTCAAACCCGCTGGAAGCGACATCTATGGTCAAACCGTAAGGCAGCATTAAGCCTTTGGCTACGTACAAATTGGACTCAACATCGTCCACAACCAGAACTTTGCCGTAAGGCATGTACTCGCGCACTATTTTCGCCCTTTTCAACCGGGAAATACTGCTTATACGGAAATTCCGCAAATTTTCAACGGTTTCCTTGCCTAAAGTTTCGGAACCTACTTTCTTTTGGGGAATACGCACGGTAAATGCAGTGCCTTTGCTCGGTTCGCTTTCCACGGAAATTGTTCCGTTCATTTTGCTAACCAAACGCCAAACAATATTCAAGCCTAGCCCGGTGCCTTCAATCATGCGGTTGGCTTCCAAATTAAAACGGGAGTATTCCGTGGTGAACAGCACATTTACCTGCTCCCTTGTCATGCCTTGGCCGGTATCGTTTATGCGGATTACAAGCGTTATATCATCATTTTCGGGGTTTTCCGTTTCGGTATAAATGAGCAGCTTTATGCTGCCTTCGTTGGTGTATTTATAAGCATTGGACAACAAGTTGTTCAAAATCTGCTTAATGCGAAGCTCATCACCGAATAATAAGAACGGTACTTTTTCATCCACTTCAAGTTCAAATTCAATAGGCTTGCTGTTGCGCATCATGTTCAAATGCACGGCATCGTTGATAAGGCTTGCAACCTCGTATTTGGTGGGATTGAGTTCCATCTTGTCCGCTTCTATTTTGGTAAGGTCAAGTATATCGTTGATAATGCCCATCAATAAATCGCCGGAGTTGTAAATTTCGCCAAACGCCTCCTTTAGGTGCGGCGCAAGAGACTCGTCTTGCAGTTGAATTTCGGTTATGCCCAGAATGGCATTCATGGGTGTGCGAATCTCATGGCTCATGGTGGCTAGGAATTTGCTTTTTGCCTTGTTGCTCGCCTCGGCAATCTCGGCTTTTTTCATTTCGTGAATCATAGCCTTTTGTTCCCGCAAATCGCGTATGTATGCAGCTATGGCAAAATCGTTTTTGTATTTAACCTTTACAAGCGTGACTTCGCACGGTATAGGATCTCCGTTCAGTTTTTGATGCATCCATTCAAAGCGAACATAACCGTCTTCAAGAACCTGATCTAGGAATGCTTCCCCCTTCTCTTTTGATAAAGCTCCATCCGGCTGAAATTCCGGCGAAAGCTCTTTGAATCTGCTTATGTATTCCTTTTTGTTTATCAGCCCAAACAGGTCAACCGCTCCCCGGTTGCATTCCAGAATTTCGGTTTTGGTGCGGTAATTTGCGCACATGGGCATGGCGTTGAACATAATCCGCATACGTTCTTCCGCATCGTGCATTTTTTTATTGGCAGCTTTCACCTCCCGCAAATCACGCATATATCCCACAACCATAAACTCATCCCTATGCTCAATGCGAATTAGAATAACTTCGCACGGTATAGGCTCCCCGTTCAATTTTTGATGTACCCACTCAAAGTGAAGGCGACCCTCTTCAAACGCCCTATTTATAAGTTCATGTGCCCTCTTTTTTGAGGGAAGCCCGTCCGGCTGATACTCCGGCGAGAGCTTGAAAAAGTTATTTAAAAAGACCTGCTTGCTGGGCAAATCAAATAGCCTGAGCGCCTCATCATTGGTATCTATATTTTGAATTTTTTTGTTCCAAAGACTCAAAGCAAGCGGGGTGGCATCCAGCATGGACTGAACAAGCTTATCGGTTTTAACCTTTACCAGCATAAGGCTATGCAAAACAAGGCTAAGTGCTATAGCCAGAGCCAAACCCAGTGTAGTAAGAGTTTTCATCATTTTTAACAAACTCTCGTTATACTTGCTTTCCGGCGTTAAAACCGCCATATACCAGCCGTTGTTGAGTTTTCGAACAAACATCACGGATGGCCTGCCCAAGTGATCTATCGCCTTGCGCTCGGAAATTTCGTGATTCTGTTTAAGTTCTTCTACAATAGCAGGGCCGTCATTCATGTCACGCACGTGCTTGCCTAAATAGTTTGAGTTGGGATGAGCGAGTACTCTAAGCTGTTCGTCCACCAATATCCCGTAACTGCCTTCGTATATATGCGTGCTAATAACGTATCCGCTAATCCTGTCCAGATTTATATCCAGCCCAACCACCCCAAGTGGCTTCTCGTCGTCGTCAGAAATGAGCAAGGCATACGTTATAACAACTTCGCCTGAGCCAACGCTGATATAAGGCTTTGTTGTAGCTATTTTCCCGTTTGCCTCCACTGCCGCAATATACCAAGGGCGTTCAGTCGCCACATAGCCCTCCGGCAATCCCCGACTCTTGCCGTCTATGTCCCCAAATTCATAAAAATAACCGTAAAGCCCGTCAAAACCCGACATCATTCCTTCGGTTGAAAACAATTTGGTGAGCCTTACAAAAAATTTCTCCAGCTTATGAGTTTCTCCATCTAAAATCATGGAACGTATGTTTTGCGAAACGCCTATCAGCATTGACTTGGGTTCTTGCAGGTCTGCGTCTATTTTTATCTGTGTGTTTGCGAAAGCGTTTTCCGCATTTCTCAGCAAATGATTGTTTTCAATACCGCTCACGTACCAATAGCTCAAAAGCACCATCAGCGCAAAGGCCAAAAATACAAAACAAGTCCGCAAATAAGACAAACGGCTCGTAAAAACTCTTTTAATCTCTACGATTTTTTTCCATATGCTAGAAAGATTTGCTTTCATTACCACTTGCCTCGGCTTGAAACTTGTCTTGAATTTCAAAAAATACATCCGCAATTTTAGGGTCAAAGTGCTTGCCTTTTTCAGACATAATTATTTGTACCGCTTTTTCATGCGAAAAAGCGGGTTTGTAAACTCTTTCGGAAACAAGCGCATCATAAACATCTACAATCGCCATTATACGCCCTTGCAAAGGAATTTCCGTGCCTTTTAATCCATACGGATAGCCGGAACCGTCCCAGAATTCATGGTGATAGCCGGCAAAGATTTTCGCATAATCCAGAAAAATCCCGCCGTTGGTTTGCCTAATCATGTGGTCAATAATCTGCTCTCCTGCCGTAGTATGCGTTTTCATCTGTTCAAATTCATCTTCAGTAAGTTTGCCGGGCTTGTTCAAAATCACATCCGAGATGGTAATTTTGCCAACATCGTGCAGCCTAGCCGAGGCAACCGCCACCTCTTTATCCCACCACTTAAGTTCATCGGCATAAACATTGCGCTCCAACATTCCGTCTATAAGTATTTTCAAATATCTCGTTGAACGTTCTATATGGCTGCCCGTTAGCTTGTCGCGATTTTCTACCAATTCGGCTATAATTGATATAATGCTGGTATTGAGTTGCTCAAGTTGCTGGGTTTTTTCCTTTAACAGCACTGTTTGCTTGTTAACAAGGCCTTCTATGTGCAAATGATGCGCAATGCGGTTCTGCAAAACAGGCGTAGAGAACGGTTTGGTTATAAAATCCACAGCACCCAGTTCCAAACCGTGCACCTCTCGTTCTTCATCGTTAAAGGCCGTTAAAAATATCACCGGAATGCGCCTTGTTCTCTCATTTTCCTTCAGTTTTTGCAGGGCGGCAAAACCGTCCATTTCCGGCATTTCAATATCCAGCAGAATGAGATCCGGCATAATTTTGTCAATAAGCGCAAACATTTTGCTGGCGGAAAGCAATGTCAAAACACGATAGCCACCTTCCAAGGCTTGCTTCGCTTTGGTTAAATTAACCGCACTGTCATCCACCACAAAAACGATTTTCATAGTATTTTCCTTGAAAAATGTATTTTTTACATTTTTCAATAACTAAAAGTTAATATATATAATTTTTCGGCAGTGTGTAGCTTTTTTTTTTTGAAAATAACCCTTGACAGCGCTTCAAAATTTTTCTATATTTATTTTTCTATGAAAAGAACATTCCAGCCCCACAACCGCAAACGCGCCAATAAACACGGTTTTATGCACCGCATGGAAGACCGTTGGGGGCGTGATGTGCTTAGCCGCCGCCGTGCAAAAGGCCGCAAAAGGCTCACCGTTAGCGATGAGCTTTACAAAAAATAATTCGCTGAAAAGGTTTCGGTTTCCTTCAAAGGCTTCTTACAGCATCGTAGCCTCAAAGGGCGAAAGGGTGAAATTCGGCTTTTTAAGCCTGAAAATCCTGAAATCTCCTGATGCTTGTAGCAGGTTTTGCTTTATTGTAAAAAAGAAAAACGGCTGTGCCGTGTTTCGCAACCGTTGCCGCAGGGTGCTACGCCCCGTATTTTTTAACGAAGCAAAGAATTTCAAATCTGCGCTGTGGATTATGGCGATGGTTGAGATGAACAGAGCAAATGCGGACTGGAAGGCGCTCAAGGCGTGTGGGGTGGAGGCTGCGAGGAAATTGGCTGGTTATTAGTGATTAGCGGCTTGGGTACAGGGTCATAGCCGCTTTTGCAGAAGGGTTGGCAGCGGAGTATTCGCCAAGCAGCCAGCCCAAAGCCTTTTATGCAGCCGTGAACTTCTATGGCCTCTATTGCGTAGCTTGAACAACTTGGATAAAACCTGCAACAGCCCCTAAAAAACGCCGGGTGTATTCTTTGGTAAAATTTTATGCACTTTATGATTAAATATTTCATTCAATCCACTCGCCCAGAACATCCTTGAATTTGAAGTTATATTGCAAGCGGTCAAGGCCGTCATCCACATTTTTTTGCCTTTTTTCCCAAAAACGAAATAATATTCCGCCTAAAAGCTCGGCTATTGGGTTTAATTTCCGTTTTGGAACACCAAAAAGGCCTCCCATGCTTCCACCCGAACCCGAAGCTCCAAGCTCCAGAACCTTTATCATCAGGGGGGGCGGCAAGTGCTGCAAATCGCAACAGGTTGGCACCAGCCCTTCAAAACTGAAATCGGGGATTGTTCCGGGCACAAGGGGAACGCCGTGTTCCAGGCATACGGGGGTGCCTGTAGAGACAGGGCATGCCCTGTCTCTACAGGCACGAATCCATGCCCCCTTTGTTGCGTTGCTTGTTTCCCTGCGCAATGCCGCAAACTGGCTTGCCGGCAAAAATGTAGTAAAACAGCTAGGGCAAATACGCAAATTCATAGAACTTATGTCTATTCGCACAGGCTCGGATTTGGAACAAAAAGAGCAAAGCATAAGGCAACCCCTAGTTAGAGGCTTCCGTTAAAATATCTTTCAAGTCTTTTGCCGTTCTGAGCTTTGCCATTGCGGATTCCCTGTACTGGCGCACCTTTTCTTTTGTTAACCCTGTGGTTTGAGCTATCTCCTGCAAATTGTTTTTTGCGCCGGAATCAAAGCCGTAGAACAGGTTTATAACCTTTAGCTCCGTTGGGGTTAAATATTCCGATAGCAGCTTTCTTATCAAGCCCTTCCTGCTCTTTTGGAAAAACACGCTTGAGGCATCGTCTGTGGGGTCTGGGGTTATGCTTATGAGGCTGGTATCGCCGTCTTCGCCAACCGGAGCGTCCAAGCTAGAGGATTTTACGCCCATTTGCAGGATTTTTTCTATTTCCTCTGCATTGTAACGGCTGTAGCCTTCCAAGGATTTGGGGTCTATAACCTGAGTTCCGCCCACAACCTGCTTCAATCTGCCGCCTTTTCTGGCAAAACGGCGAAGAATAAGCTCTTTTTCCGCAGAAATGCGCACAAGGCGGGCTTTTTCGTTAATGGCCTTTATTATGTTCTGCCTAACCCACCACACGGCGTAACTGATGAATTTTATGTTTTTGGACGAATCAAAGCGCACAGCGGCTTCCATTAGCCCTAAATTGCCCTCATTTATCAAGTCGTTGAGGTCCAGCCCCTGCCCCTTATACAAATTCGCTACACGTATCACAAAGCGCAAATTCGCCTTAACCAAATGATTAAGGGCGGCTTTGTCTCCATTAGACACTTTTTGAAGCAAAAGGTTCTCTTCTTCTCTCGTCAACAATGGTATTTGCGATATTTCATTCAAATATTGAAAATACACATTACGTTTTATCTTGGGCTTTGCTTCTTTCACAATCTTCAACGTCATGAACACAAATTTAACTTTTTTTTTCGTTTTTGTCACCTATTTTTTTAATTTTTTATGATATAAGGCCTAATTTTCTATATTTTTAGCGTTTTATTTTAAAAAAAATCAGCAATTCGTCAAAAAAAAGTCAAAATTTTGTATTGTTTATCCGGTTTTCCACACCTCAAAAAACAAACTGTTTTATGTAGGAAAATAGTTTTCTTTAAACAACTCCGGCTGCAATTCCACTCTTACCGGCGGAATTCGGTTGCATTTTTTGTAGCCGTTCAGGGTTACGGTTCTGCCTCTTGGGGTGCGGGCTAAAAATCCCTTTTGGATTAGGTATGGTTCATAAACTTCTTCTATGGTGTCCGGTTCTTCGCCAAGGGCTGCTCCTATTGTACTTAACCCGACCGGGCCGCCGTTGTGGCTGTCAATTATGCACTCCAAAATCCGCCTGTCCATTAAGTCCAACCCGTCTGAATCTATGGAGAGCATTTGCAGGGTTTTTTCCGCTATCTGAACGGTGATTTTGCCGTTCCCCCTAACCTGGGCCACGTCTCTGCACCTGCGCAGAACCCTGTTCGCAACTCTCGGCGTTCCACGGCAGCGAGAACCCAAAAGAACAGCGGCATCTTTTTCAATCTCCACCTGCAAAATCCCGGCAGACCTGTTTATAATGGCTAAAAGCTCCTCCGGCGAATAAAGCTCCAAACGGAACAATAACCCAAAACGGTCCCTTAAAGGGCTTGTTAAAAGCCCGCTCCTGGTGGTTGCGCCAACAAGGGTAAAAGGGCGGAGCGGTAAATTGACGCTTCTGGCTCCGGGGCCGGAATCCAGCATAATGTCTAGCCTGAAATCTTCCATGGCGGGGTAGAGATATTCCTCAATAACCCGCCCCATGCGGTGAATTTCGTCTATGAACAATATATCGCCGTGCTGCAAGTTCGTGAGCAAACCGGCCAAATCGCTTGGTTTTTCCAAAACCGGGCCGCTTGTCACATGAATTTGAACGCCCATTTCCTGTGCTATTATGCCGGCAAGCGTTGTTTTTCCCAAGCCGGGCGGCCCGGAGAACAAGCAGTGGTCTAAGGCGTCTTTTCTCTTTTTTGCCGCCTCCATCGCTATTGAAAGGCTTTCCTTTAACGCCTCTTGCCCGGTAAAATCCGCAAGCGAAAGAGGCCGCAAACTTTGCTCCGCCGCCGCTTCCTCTACCGATTCGTTCTCTGGAGATACCGGGCGCATCAGAGTTCCGCCACCGCCTCGGTTCGTAATTTGCTTATAACGTGCTCGGTGCGTTTGGGAATGTTTTCGCCCATATAGTATTCAAGCATTTTTTGAATATTCGCCTCTTGCGGCATAATCACGCTTTCCAGCCGCATACTTTCACCTATGAACAAACCGAATTCTTCGGGGTCTATTTCACCCAAACCCTTAAAGCGCGTTGTTTCCGACTGTGTGCCCAGCTTTGCCTGTGCCGCATTCCTTTCGCCTTCGTTGTAGCAATAGAGGGTTTCCTTTTTGTTGCGCACCCTGAAAAGCGGGGTTTGCAGAATATAAAGGTGTTCCTGCTCCACAAGCTCCGGGAAAAACTGCAAAAAGAAAGACACCATCAAAAGCCTTATGTGCATTCCGTCAACATCGGCATCGGTGGCTATAATCACTTTGTTGTAGCGCAAATTTTCAAGGCCGTTCTCAATATCCAAAGCGTGTTGCAAAAGGTTCAATTCCTTGTTCTCATAAACCACCTTGCGCCCCTCGCCAAAGGTGTTCATGGGCTTGCCCCTTAGGCTAAAAACCGCCTGGGTTTGAACATCCCGTGCCGTTGTGATTGAGCCGCTTGCGCTATCGCCTTCGGTTATGAATATCATGCTCTCGTTTTTTCTCTCGTTTTTAAAGTCAATCAAATGGATTTTGCAGTCCCTCAATTTAGGGTTGTTGATGGCGGCTTTTTTCGCACGTTCGTTTGCCAGCTTGCGAATTCCGGCTATGTCCTTTCTCTCCCTCTCGTTCTTGGCAATCTGCTCTTGGATGGCCTTTGCGGTGTCTGGGTTTTTGTGCAGGTAATTGTCTATTTCCCTGGATATAAAATCAACCATCCAGCCTCGGAGAGCCGCACCCCCAGGGGTTACCGACGTGCTGCCCAGCTTGGTTTTTGTTTGGCTTTCAAACACGGGTTCCTGAATGCGGATGGAAACCGCAGCGAGCATATAATTGCGAATATCGGAGGCATCAAGGTCTTTTTTGAAAAAATCCCTAACGCCTTTCACAACGCCTTCCTTGAACGCCGCCTGGTGAGTTCCTCCCTGCGTTGTGTGCTGCCCGTTCACAAAGCTAAAGTAATGCTCGCCGTAAAGCTCGCCGTGGGTAAAGGCTATTTCAATGTCTTTTCCTTTGCAGTGAATCAGGGGGTAGCGCGCGGAATCCTTTATTTGGTTTGAGAGCAGGTCAAAAAGCCCTTTTTGGCTTTCATAGACTTTGCCGTTCAAATTTATGGAAAGCCCGGTGTTCAGGTATGCGTAGTTCCAAATCCGCTCCTCCATATAGAGAGGCAAAAAGCGGAAATTTCTGAAAATATCCCTGTCCGGTTCAAAATAAACCTCTGTGCCGTTCCTTTCGCTGCTCGGCTTTTCGGGGTATTCCTTTACGAGCTTGCCGAATTTGAATTCTGCCTTTTTGCATTTGCCGTCTCTGTGCGAAACCACGCAAAAATAGGAGGAAAGCGCATTTACGGCCTTTGTTCCAACCCCGTTCAAGCCCACGGATTTCTGAAAGGCTTCGCTATCGTATTTGCCGCCCGTGTTTATTTTAGAGACGCATTCAACCACTTTTCCCAAAGGAATGCCGCGCCCATAATCCCGTACTCTTGCGGAATACTCCGCAATTTCAATCTCTATTCTTTTGCCCGCCCCCATAACGAATTCATCTATGGAGTTATCTATAATCTCCTTTACAAGCACGTAAATACCATCATCCGGGCTTTGCCCATCCCCCAGCTTGCCTATATACATACCGGGTCTGGTTCTTATATGCTCGTGCCATTCAAGGCTTTTTATGCTGCTTTCATCGTATTTGGGTGTTGCCATCGTGAGGGGAATGTAGAAAAAACATTTTATTTTTTTCTATATTTATTGCAAACTGACGGTAAGTCTGTAATTTTTTGGGGTTGACAACTTTGCTAAAATTTTCTAACTTTCCGTTACAAAACCGTTAAAATGAGGTCCCTCGCATGAAAAAAATGCTGTTTGCAGTTTTGGCTGCTTGTTCCCTGCTCTTCGCAGAATCTTATCAAATCAATACCCTTAGCGCAAAGCAGTTGGGTATGGGCCATACCGGTGCGGGTTTGAAGCTCGGCTCGGAGAGCATGCACTTTAACCCCGGCGGTCTAGGCTTCCTGGATAAAACGCTGGATATTTCCGCCGGCGCAACATTTATTATGCCGGAAGTGGAATTTTACGGCAGCCAAGGAAAAGCCGTCAACGACAAATTGGGAACACCGCTTTATGTGTATGTGGCTTCCAGCGTAACGGACTGGTTCTCTGCCGGTCTTAGCTTTACAACTCCTTACGGCAATTCTGCCGACTATGGAAAAAATTGGGAAGGCGCCGGACTTTTGCAAGATATATCTTTGGCTGTTTACGCTTTGCAACCCACCGTGGCTTTTAAATTCCTTGACCAAATCAGCGTAGGTGGCGGTCTTGCTATTTATTTCGGAAGTTTTGAGCAAAGCAAAGCTTTGGTTACTCCTGGGAGGTTAAATCCTCTAATGCAAACTCCGCTTGCTGCACATCCCGCCGTGCCGGGTATTGTTGACAAATATAAGAATACCAGCGCAGTCTCGGCAACACTTTCCGGCGATGCTGATGTAGCTGTAGCTGCTAATGTCGGTATTCAATACGATTTGCTTCCAAATAAACTCGCTTTGGGCATTGCTTACCGTTCCGAAGCTAAAATGAAAGTTGCAAAAGGCAAAACGAAAATAAATTATGAAGACAAAAGCGATATAGAAACTTTGAATACAATAAATCCTGGTACAGTTCAAATTCCCGCCCTTGACCAAGGTAATTTTGAAGCGGAGCTTCCTTTGCCTGCCAATTTAAATACCGGTATTTCTTTTCGCCCAATAGAGAAGCTGGTTTTAGCTTTTGATTGGCAAATGGTGTTCTGGGGCACTTATAAAGATCTCACTTTGGATTTCACGGATAATGTTATTTTGGGAGTTAATCCAAGTACCGGCGAGTTTGTTCACAGTTTGGCATCGCAGAAAAAATACAACAATACCTTTGCCTACCGTTTAGGTGCGCAATATACGGTAATAGACCAACTGGACGTGCGCCTGGGTGTGTATTATGACGAAACTCCCGTTGACGATGATTATTTAACCCCGGAATCTCCCAGCACGAATAAACTTGGCTCCACCATAGGCTTTTCTTTCCGCCCTATATCCAATTTGTCCATAGATGCCTCATTCCTCTACTCAAATGGCTCCGGCAGCTTGGGCAGGGATGCAACATCGGGCAGCAATCCGGATAAAGTTGGGGACGGTCTTAACGGACGCTATGAAGTTCAGGCTTGGGTGCCCTCGGTTGGCGTAAGCTTTAATTTCTAATTTTTAAGCCGCTTCTTTGGGAGACAAAAAATGCAACTTAAACACAAATTGCCTTTAATCCTGTTCGTTGCCTTTGTGATACTGGTAGGTACGCTTGTCACTTATGCGCTTGCCAGTTCATCAAAAACGCGAAGAGCGTCCCAATTTGAAGCGGCAAAAGCCCAATCTCGGAATTATTCCGATGAAGTAGCCTCTTTTATGTCGGAAAGAATAGGCGAATTCAAAAGTCTGGAAACCGGAATATCTGCGATTGATGGCTTGGATAGCGAAACCAAAGAGGCTAAAATAAATAAATTGCTGAAAAAATTAACCGAACAGCCTACCATTTCGGATGCTTATATCAATTACGGGTCAAATGCCCCAAACAAACCCAATTTAACGGAACCATACGAGCGAACTTACCCGGACGGCAGAAAACGGACGGTAATAACCCTTAATTATCCGCTTTTCATAGAGGGAAAATTCATAGGCGCGGCGGGAATGGATTTGGAATTGAATGAGCTTCAAAAAGAACTGTTTAACGGAATGCAAAACAGCAAAATGGGTGCTTATGTATTTCTCGTTTCAAACGGCGGTTTAATAGCAGCGTATCCCAATCAGTCTTTTATCCTTGCTCCCGCAGGCAAAAACTTGCCCGCAGATGAGCAAAAAAAATTGCAAGATGCCATACGCAAGGGCGAAGAATACATAATAATTCAGAAAAGCAATGTGACAGGGGAGGCTTCGGTTGTGGCATACGTTCCCATGAAATTGGAGAACTTTGAACAACCTTGGTCCATAGCCTATGCGGTATCTGATAATGCCTTGCGCAGTGAAGAACTGGGAGTTAGATACAGAACCATAGCCCTTCTAGTCCTTGTTGATGCTTTATGGGGCATATTTTTGCTTTTGCTGATGGGCAGAGTTTTCGGGCATTTGACCAGCACGGTTAAGCTGCTCGGCAAAATGACCGAGGGCGAAGGAAACCTGACCATTCGCCTTGAAGAACGTGGCAAAGATGAAATAGGCCAGATGTCAAGGGGATTGAACAAACTTATAGAGAAACTGCACTCAACCATAAAAACAACACAAGGGGAAGCGAAACACCTTTTGGATACTTCCTCAACTTTGCACAATCTGTCCGGCAATCTGTCCGATTCCTCGGATACCTCGCTTGCCCAGTCCGAGAGCGCATCCAAGGCTACCGAAGCGGCCAGCGAGAACGCAAGAGCAATAGCAAACGATGCCGCAAAAACAAGCGCTCATTCCAACGAGCTTGCAAGCACGGCGGAGCAGATGAGCATGAACATGAACTCCGTTGCAAGCGCGGTGGAAGAACTAAGCGCAAGCTTTGCGGAGATAACCGGCAACACCGATGAATCCTGTAAAATAGCGAGCGATGCTGCTCAGAAATCCGGCGAAGCCACAGAGGTTATGGGCAAGCTCGGCGTAGCGGCAAAGGAGATAGGCCATGTTACAGATGTAATCAAAAGAATAGCGGACAAAACGAATTTATTGGCGTTGAATGCCACCATTGAAGCGGCGAGCGCAGGCGAGGCGGGCAAGGGCTTTGCTGTTGTGGCCAACGAAATCAAGGAACTTGCAAGCCAGAGCGCCCAGAGCGCAGACGACATTGCCCGGCGCATAGAGGGCATTCAGAACGGCACAGGCAATGCCGTTAATGTGATAAACAACGTATCGGACATAATAACCAAAATAAACTCTTCCATAGAAGGGATAGCAAGCAGCGTAAAACAGCAGACCGAGGCCAGCAACGAAATATCCAACAATGCGGGCCAGGCTAACATAGGCGCAAGGCAGTTGGTTGGCTCTATAAGCGAGATAGCACAGGCGGCCAAGGCTTCTGCCAAGAATGCCGAGAGCGTGGCCCAAGGCACAAAAAGCGTTTCGGAAAGCGTGAGCGTTATGTACGAGGGTGCAAAAAAGTCCAGTTCAGATTCTGCCGAACTGGAAAAAACCGCGGATATGCTGAAATCCATGGCGGAAAACCTGGACTTAATCGTGAGCAAATTCAAAACTTAAAAGGAGACAGAGATGCAGCTTAAATACAAAATTCCAATAATCATGTTTGCGGTATTTGCGGTACTGGTAGGTTCTTATGTGGCTTCGGTTTTATCTAATTCCACCGCAGTGCGCCGGGAATCCCAATTTGAAACGGCAAAAGCCAGGGCGCAAGAGCATTCCAACAAGGTAAGGGCCTTTATAGCCGGAAAGCTGATTGAGCTAAAGAGTTTGGAAAGCAACATAACCATCATGAGCGAGTTGGATGATAAAGCCAAAACAGAGCATATATTGAAATTATTGCTGAAATTGGCCGAACTTCCGGCTGTTTCCGATGTTTATGTCAATTTTGAACCCGGTTCCTTTTTCAGTGCGGAACTAACGCAATCCGGGCATACTTATTCCATAGACGCTTTCCGCTCCTCTGCCGGCGGCGTAGAAACCTCTGTTGATAAGTCCTACGACATGGCTGCCGAGAATACCGAATGGTATTATGGCTCAAAGAAAACCGGCAAACCGCATTTAACGGAGCCTTATAAATGGAAATACAATGAAAAAGAGCCGGAGCGTTCTATGATAAGTTTAACCAATCCCATTTTTGTGGATGGAAAATTCATAGGCGTGGCGGGAATGGATTTGGAACTGGATGCCTTGCAAAAAGAAATTTTTGACAAAATGCGAGACCCTGCCATAGGTGCCTATGTGTTTTTCGTTTCAAACGGAGGTTTAAGGGTAGCGCACCCTAAACGTGAACTTGTTCTTGCTCCCACAGGCAATGACCTGTCGGATGCGGAGCAAAAAGATTTGCTGGATGCCATACGCAAGGGCGAGGAACGTGTGATAATCAAGAAAAGCCTTGAAACCGGAGAAGCTTCCATCATGGCCTACGTGCCCATGCTCCCCAGAGGGCTTGAGCAACCTTGGTCCATAGCCTATGTAGTGTCTCACTCCGCTTTGCGTGGCGAGGAAATAAGGGTGAGATACATGGTATTTTCCGTTCTCATAGCGGCCTTTATCTTATGGGCGCTCTTTTTGTTCTGGCTAATGGCCCGTGTTTTTAAACATTTGACCAACATGGTTAAACTGCTAGGCAAAATGACCGAAGGCGAAGGGGACTTGACCATCCGGCTTGAAGAGAGCGGCAAAGACGAAATAGGGCAGATGTCGAGGGGATTGAACAAACTCATAGAGAAACTGCACTCAACAATAAAAACAACCCAGAGGGAAGCCAAAAATCTTTTGGATACTTCCTCAACCTTGCGCAATCTGTCCGGCAATCTGTCCCACTCCTCTAAAACCTCGCTTGCCCAGTCTGAAAGCGCATCAAAGGTTACCGAAACAGCGAGTGAAAATGCCAAGGCAATAGCAAACGATGCCGCAAAAACAAGCACTCATTCCAACGAGCTTGCAAGTACAGCTGAGCAGATGAGCATGAACATGAACTCCGTTGCAAGCGCAGTGGAAGAACTTAGCGCAAGCTTTGCGGAGATAACCGGCAACGCAGATGCTTCCCGCAAGATAGCAAGCGAGGCCACTCAAAAATCCGACGAGGCCACAGAGGTTATGGGCAAGCTCGGTGCAGCGGCAAAGGAGATAGGCCATGTGACGGATGTGATCAAAAGAATAGCGGACAAAACGAATTTATTGGCGTTGAATGCCACCATTGAAGCCGCAAGCGCAGGCGAGGCGGGCAAGGGCTTTGCTGTTGTGGCTGGCGAAATAAAGGAGCTTGCGAACCAGAGTGCCCAAAGCGCAGACGACATTGCCCGGCGCATAGAGGGCATCCAGAACGGCACAAGCAACGCCGTTAATGTTATAAACAATGTGTCGGAGATAATAACCAAAATAAACTCTTCCATAGAAGAGATAGCGAGCAGCGTGAAGCAGCAGACCGAGGCCAGCAACGAAATATCCAACAATGCGGGCCAGGCTAACATTGGCGCAAGGCAGTTGGTTGGCTCCATAAGCGAGATAGCGCAGGCAGCCAAGGCTTCTGCCAAGAACGCCGAGAGCGTGGCTCAAGGCACGAAAAGCGTTTCGGAGAGTGTGAGTGTTATGTACGAAGGCGCAAAAAAGTCCAATTCCGATTCCGCCGAGCTGGACAAAACCGCAGGTACGCTTAAATCCATGGCGGAAGACTTAGATTCCATTGTGTGCAAGTTCAAAACATAAATGCTCTAAAAGGTGACACCCGGATTCGAACCGGGGAATCACGGTTTTGCAGACCGTTCCCTTACCACTTGGGTATGTCACCGTAGGGTTTAAAATATAGAAAAATTTTTGAAATTTGTCAAATTTCTACATTTCTTACCAATGTTCCTTTTGCACTATGATTTTATGCTCCGTGCCTTGACTGTAGGCTCTTTGGTGTCTTTTTGCGCCGGGCTTTTGGGAACAACCATCGTTTTGCGCCGTCAATCCATGATAGGGGATGGGCTTTCTCATGCGGGTTTCGGTGCGCTGGCGGTAGCGGCTGTTTTTAACGCTGCTCCGCTTGCGGTGGCTTTGCCTCTTGTATGCCTTGCGGCTTTTTTTCTCCTTAAAATGAGCGAAAAGGGCAAAACCCCAAGCGACGCCGCCCTTGCAATGCTCTCAACCACTTCTCTTGCTTTAGGCGTAATTCTGCTTTCAATTTCGTCTAAAAAAAATGTGGATATAAACAGTTACCTTTTTGGGAACATTTTGGCAATAGGCAAAGCGGATATGCTGCCTTGCGTTCTGTTTTCCATTGCGGTGATAGCCGTGTTTATAGTGATATACAACAAAATCTTTGCCATAGCCTTTGACGAAACCTTTGCCGAGGCCAGCGGGCTGAAAACGGGTTTTTACAATGCCGTTTTAGCCCTTTTGATTTCCATAACAATAGTTTTGGGAATGCGAATCATGGGTGCGCTTCTAATCTCAAGCGCGCTGATTTTGCCTACCCTCTCCGCTCTAAGGCTTTTCAAAAATTTTAAATTGGTGACCTTATGCGCTTCATTTTTGGCTGTTTTTGGCTTTATCATAGGTCTTTTAGCCTCGTTTTGGTTGAGTATTCCAACCGGTGCTTGCATTGTCCTTGTGAATTTTCTAATTTTCTTAGTCGCCCTTGGTGTGAATAAATGTCCAAAATTCCTATAAAAACATCTAAAGAAATAGAACGCATAAGAGATGCAGGTGCGCTTGTGGCAGAGACCTTGGCCAGAAGCGGTGAAATGTGCAAGCCCGGCGTAACTACGCAGGAAATAGATGATTTTGTGAGGGAATTCACCATAAAAAACGGGGCAATCCCCGCTTGCTTGGGGTACAAAGGCTTTCCAAAAAGCGTTTGCACAAGCGTGAATGAGGTTGTAACTCACGGAATACCAGGCTCTTATGTTCTAAAAGACAGCGACATTATAAATATAGATATAACCTCAATTTTAAATGGCTATCATGCGGATTCCAGCGAAACGTTTTTGGTTGGCAGTCCAAAACCAAACGCAAGCGAGTTGGTAGCTGCCGCCCGTGAATGTTTATTTGAAGGCATAAAGGTTTGCTCGCTCCCAAAGGCTCGTTTTAGCGATATTGGCGCAATAATAAGCGGAATAGCCGAGGAGCACGGCTTTAGCGTTGTGCGTGACTATTGCGGTCATGGCATTGGCAGGAGTTTTCACGAAGAACCCTTGGTTTTGCACTACCGCCAAATGCTCCCCGGCCCAAAAATTGAACCCGGCATGGTTTTCACCATTGAACCCATGATAAACGAAGGCACTTACAAAACCAAAACCCTTGCAGACAAATGGACTGCGATAACGGCAGACGGCAAGCTTTCCGCTCAGTGGGAGCATACAATAGCCATAACTCCCCACGGCGCAGAAATTTTGACCTTGGCGAGGTAAGTTTTTTTAGAAAAGTGTCAACAATTGTTTGCAAAATTCACTTTTTCAAATTTTTTTTCCTTTATTTTCCGTCTAATGCAATAGATGGAAAACAACAAAAGTTTTAAGGCGTTCTTTGAAGGCTTAAACCGCTACCCAGCTTTTGCAGGGGCGGTGAGCGTTCTTTTGGCTCTCGGCGCAACCACTCGCTGGCAAATTGCATTTCTGCTGGCGTTTTGGATTTATGCCCTGAACCCCGTTTTGCGCAAAGTATCGTTCGTGGTTTGCGCAGCAATATTGACATCCTATTTTTCGCAAAAGGAAAATTTCCATTTTGCGGAAAATCCGCCTCAAAACGGGGTTGGCTATGTAGAAGAAATCTTAAACCGGCCAAACGGCTCTGCGGTTATTCTGCAAACGAATTTTGGAAAAACCAGATTAACCTGTAGTAGCGAGGCATGCCTTGCTGCACTTCCGGGAGACAGCGTTTTTTGGAAAGCCAAATGGTTTCCTGTTCAGCCGCCAACCGTTCCGGGTGCTTTCAATTCGCCGGAATGGATGCGCTCGGAAGGTTTTAGCGCAAGCGGAAGTTTGGATAGCGTTTATGTTTTAAGCAGCAAATGGACTTTTCAAAAATTCTCCTTCCTAGCAAGGCAAAAACTGGAGCAGAGATTTTCAAAGTTTTACGCCAAGCCGGAAACAGCTTTGCTTATGGGGCTTTTGGCGGGCGACCGCTCCGGCATTTCGGAAACCCTGCAAAATGATTTTAGAAAAACCGGTCTGGTGCATGTTTTAAGCATTTCGGGGTTTCACGTTGTTATGCTCGCCGGAATGCTCACCCTGTTTTTAAGGTCTCTCAGGCTGCCGAGAAAATCTTCGCAAATACTGTCCATAATTCTTTTGTGCATTTATGCACCTGTAACAGGTGGCTCTTCTGCGGTGTGGCGGGCTGTGCTTATGTTCTGCGTTATGGAATGCGGAAGCCTTTTCCAAAAAACGGCGAATTCCGTGAATGCACTTGGCGTTGCGTTGATTTTTATTTTGCTCTTTGAACCGGAGCAGGTTTTCAATGCGGGATTTCAACTTTCCGCAGCGGCAACTCTGGGCATTCTGCTTGGACAGCGTGTTAAATTTCCGAGTTTGCATGGAAAAATAGGCAAACTCTTTTCCTCTTTTTTTATAGAAGCCAGCTTTGTCACGCTTTGCGCAACTTTAAGCACTTTGCCTCTGCTGGTTTTTCACTTTCAAACATTTTCGCCAATATCCTGGCTTGGGAATTTGGTGGTTGTTCCGCTTGTGGGTTTGGGTATGCAAGCGGGAGTGTTATCCCTTGTTGGAATTCACCCTTTTATTTGCCAAACCTTTGCAGACTCCGCCACCTTGCTTCTGCGGGCAAGTTCCGTAATCACAAGTTTTTTAGCGGAAAATCCTTACGCTTCTTCCACCGTTGGGCCTTGGCCTTTACCGTGTTTGTTTGCTGTTTCAATTTTGGTTTCCCTGTTGCCTTTTATAAAAGGGCAAAATCCCTGGGGGCACAGAATTGTGATTTTTTGTCTGCTGTTCTGTTCCTGTTTTTTTATCGGAGCGGAGGTCAAAAAGAATTTATTTCCAAGCTGGAGTGCGGTATTTTTGGACGTTGGGCAAGGAGACTGCACCTTGCTGAAAAGCCCTGCCGGGCGTTTTTATTTAGTAGATGCCGGCCCGCCGTTGAAAAAACGGAGCATGGCTCGTGATAAAATAATTCCCTATTTTCGCTCGCAGGGAATTTCGGAAATAGACGCAATGATAATTTCTCATCCTCACTTGGACCATTACGGCAACGCAGCGGATATTCTAAAGGAATTTCCTGTTCGGGAATTATGGACAACTTCATGCGCTCAAAACCTTGAAGACAACCTTTGGAAAGCGGTTCTAAAAACAGCCGGGGCAAAAGGAGTGGAAATAAAAAATTTGCATAGAGGTTTAGGCATAAGTGAGAAATTGCTTCTTTCAAAAAACGAATGGAATTTAACCGTTCTTTATCCGGATTCTTCAATATGCGAAAAAAATCAGAATAATAATTCCATAGCTTTAAAGGTTCAAGGGCTTGGGCAAACGCTCCTTTTAACAGGGGATTTGGAAAAGCAGGGCGAAAGGGAACTGTTGCCGCTGGACATAAAAAGCGATGTGCTCAAACTTGGGCATCACGGCAGCAAAACTTCCAGTACAATGGAATTTTTAGAGCGAACCGCCCCAAGTTCGGCGATAATTTCCGTTGCATTAAAAAATCGCTACAGGCATCCCAGCAAAGAAATTTTGGAAAGGCTGGATGGCCTTGGCATAAGGCATTACGGAACCCATGAAAACGGGAGCATCAGGGTGGAGTTTAGCGAGAAGGGGTATTCGGTTGAGGGGTATCAAGGGAAGTGGAGCCACCCTTACTCATATCATAATAAATCCCGGCTGCCAAATTTCCCTTTACCTTGATTTTGGCAACCTGCGAAGAATCAAAAGTGATGAATATGGATTCCCCGCTTGATTCGTTTTTCCCGTCCACCTTTCTGTCCGTGTTTATGTAAAACACAAGGCTGCTCGCATTGCCCTTTACCTCTGCAAGCTTCATTTGCCCTGCATTGAAAGAAATATCCAGTCTGTTTCCGTTCATTTTATTTACATAATCCGGCAAATCCGCCTCGTAAAATAACCCCTTTGCTTCTATATTCACATAAAGGTTTTGAGCTTTGTTATTTTCTACCGCCAAAAAAAGAGTATCGCCAAAGACCTCCGAATGCTGAGCCGGCTTTTTGCCAATAGCTGCCGTTTTTTGCAAGCCATGTGCATTTTGAATAACCAAAACGGATTCCACCTCGTTGTTTTGCAATTTTACAAACATGGAATCTCCGGTAACGGTATAATCGCTCATAACGCACTTAGGATTCCCTTTTAGGGACAAAAAACCTTCCTTTTGGTTGTAAACTCCCGTGTCTCCGGTGATAACAACATCCCTTCTTGTAATTAAAACGGAATCTGCGGCTATGGCTATTTGCTCGCGTTGATTGTAAGTCATTGTTTTAGAACGAATGGCAAGCGTATCCAGTACTCCTTTTTCCAAAAAGTAATAATGAGCAAGCGGTTGAACCGGAATTTCCATAAATTCCGTGCCCCGGTTGTAAATTATTTTCTCGCCGAAAAATGCACCTTTGCCGGCAGAGTCGCGCGCTTCGGCGTTTCCTTCTGCGATAGCGGTACTGTTTTTTCTGGTATAGTTTCCCTTATTTGCCTTTATATTTCCTTTTGGGTAGTAAAAATAAAAACCGCCCTCGCTGTAAACAGCATCGGAATTTCTATTCCAGTGCGCGCGTTCGGTTCTGAAATCAACGGAATCGTGTTTGAATTTCACCCGCCCCTGCAAAAACAAATGCCCGGCTTTCCGCATTGCCGCCAGTGAATCCGCATGTTCCATAATAAGCGGCATTGTTCCTTTCTCAACTTTCGCATTCGGAAGGAACGGTGTTTGGGAAAAAACCGGCAGGAACAGGAATAAGATGAATATTATGTATGCTGGCACTAAAGGCATGGGAATAAATTTAGTAAATATTAAGAGCTACTTCAATAAAAAATCTATCACATTCCTAATCTTTATACCATCGTAAGAGTTGATGAAATTTTTATCTTGCGTTAGTATCACTTTCTCGTGGTTGTCTTTTATGGATTTGAGAGGCTGTATTTCCCTTTCAAGAGTGCTTTTGCTGCTTATATTTTCGCTAACCTGAAAATAAATCTTTTCCTCCTGGGTTTCCGCTATAAAATCAATCTCGAAATTCAGAAATTTTCCTATATGAATCTTATACCCTCGACGCAGAAGTTCCAAAAATACAATGTTTTCCAGAATATGCCCTCTTTCGGCATCTCTGTATCCCAAAAGCATATTTCTTATTCCCATATCAACAATATAATTTTTACCCAGTGTTTTAAGCAAAGATTTTCCTTTTACATCATACCTTTTCAACTCATAAAAGATAAATGCGTTTTGCAATGCTGCCAGGTAATTTTCAATCATTTTATTAGGCGCAGATTTATGCTCCGTTTCTTTATTGCTCACCAAAAAATTGCTCATGCTGTTTATTGAATTTATGGAACCGATGCTGTGTGCTAAAAAATCGGTTAATTTTTTTAACAGCGTGTGATCGGTTATTTTATTTCTTTGCATTATGTCTTTTACTATAACGGTATTGTAAATTCCTTCCAGCATTTGATAAATCATTTTTTCATTAAAATCATAATCCGCCACCGCAGGCATTCCGCCGTACTTTACATACAGCAAAAATTTGTCTTCCTTTGCAAGCGACGGATGAAAACGGTTAAATTCCAAAAATTCTTTAAAAGAGAGCGGCAGCATTTTTATTTCAACATACCGCCCGGAAAGCAAGGTTGAAAGTTCGGAAGAAAGCAGATAGGCATTAGAGCCTGTTATGTAGATATCCACATTGAAATCCACCAAGAAGGAATTTATTGCCTTTTCCCATTTTTCAATCGCTTGTATCTCGTCAAAGAAGAGATATGTTTTTCTGTTTCCGGAAATTTGCCCTGCTATATGCGAATACAGTTCTTCGTGATTTGTTATGTCTTTGTATTTCATGGATTCAAAATTCATCTCTATAATTTGCTTTTTAGAAATATTCTTTTTTCTGAGTTCATTTGCGAATATGGCGAGCATTGAGGATTTTCCACAGCGTCTTATGCCTGTTATTACCTTAACTACTTTTTTATCCTTGTAATCAAGCAAGGTTTTCAGGTATGCTTGCCTGATTCTCAACAATTCGCCCTTATTATTACGCATGGCAAAATCTCCCGGTTTCTATTAAATATACATAAAAATTTGCAAAATCATCAAAAGTTTTTGCATTTTTTTACAAAAAGTTTTATTTTTTTAAAGTTTTTGTATTTTTTTACAAAAAAATTACTCCCTCTTAGGCAGCAACACCCATATGACCACCGGCGCACCCATCAAACTTGCAACCGCATTGAGCGGGAGCGGCGGTAAACCCCACAAACCCTGCGACAAAAGCCCTGCGATAAGGGCAAGCAAAGCACCGGTCAAAAGCGAGGCGGGAATTAAAATTCTTTGATTATCGCTGTTGAAAAATCCTCTTGCCAAATGCGGAGTGGCCATTCCTATAAAACCGATTGGCCCGCAAAAAGCCGTTGCCGCAGCCGCCAAAACCGCAGCCGCCAAAAGCGAAAGAAGCCGCTTTTGCCTAACATTTATTCCCAAGCCTTTTGCGCCGTCTTCGCCAAGAGCTACGGCATTTAAATACTTTATGCAAAAAACAGACAAGATTAGCCCCAGCAAACTGCAAATCGCAAAATAAGGCAACTCCGCCCAGCGGAGCCTGCCAAAAGAGCCAAAGCCCCAAGACACAAAGCCACGCAAAGCGTCTGCGCTTGTGCCATGCATTAAAATAGAGACAACGGCATCAGCAAAATACCCCGCCATTAAACCCAGCACCAAAAGCCCCGCGTTGCCGGAAATAAATTTTGAAAACAGAGCTATAAAGGCGAGAACCGCCATTGCACCCAAAGCCGCCGCAGAAAGAATGCCAAGCGAGCCAAGCCCAAAACCCGTCAGCAAAAAAAGAGCAACCCCAAGCGATGCCCCGGAACTTATGCCTAGCACAAAAGGCCCGGCAAGCGGATTCCTAAAAACGCTTTGCAGCAAAAGCCCGCTCAAGGAAAGGGAGGCCCCCGCAAGAGTTGCCGCCAACGCCCTTGGCAAACGAAAATCCCAAACAATGCGCCATTCAACAGAGTTTGCCTCCGCCGACCCTGCACCTGAAAACAAAATTTTCAAAACATCAAAAAAAGAAATTTCTGCCGAACCCTGAAACAAGGTCAGCAAAAAAACGATGAATAAAAATATTACAAGAATTGAAAATCGGAGCAGCATTCTTTAAACTCTCAACTCTCAATTCTCAATTCTCAATTATTTTTTTGCACTCTTAACCACTTCCACCACTTTTGCAAATGCGGCGGGGTCCGTGATTGCCAAGTCTGCCAGAACCTTGCGGTTCAGGTTTACGTTGGCAGCGGAAAGCAAGTGGATAAACTCGCT
>JAISSJ010000037.1 GCA_031273195.1 Candidatus Fibrimonas sp. | reverse complement strand
GATTGAGTCAGGGCGTTTACCTGGTCTTTCATAAGCGAAATGAGCGGCGATACTATTAGCGTAATGCCGTTCATCATAAGGGCGGGTATTTGAAAGCATATTGATTTCCCTGCTCCGGTTGGCATCACGCCCAGAACATCTTTGCCTGCAAGGACGCCGTCAATAAGCGTTTCTTGCCCGCTGCGAAAACCATCATAGCCAAAATACTTTTTAAGCGTTTCAAGTGCTGTCATATTGGGGAAATATAATTAAGATTTTAGAAAAATAGCCAAAAAAAATGAATTGGCTTAATTTTGCAAACATATGTTGACAAATACTATCCAAAGGTGCGTCTCGCACCGTAAGTTTCTACTTTACCATCCATGAAAGTCCTTATAGTAGATGACGAGCCTTTGGCACGTGTTAGAATGCGCAAGCTGCTTTTGGAGAGCGGCAAAGATTTGGAGATAGACGAAGCCGACGGTGCAGACAAGGCTTTGGGCAAAATAATGGAGAATAAACCCTTTGCAGTTTTTTTGGATATTCAAATGCCGGGCAAAACCGGATTTGAACTGATAGAAGATTTGGCTAAAGTTCCAAAAGAAGACGTTCCCCATATAATTTTCGCCACGGCCTTTGACGAGTACGCTATAAAGGCCTTTGAAAAAAATGCCATAGACTATCTGCTAAAGCCTATAGAGCAAGACAGGCTTTTGCAAACGCTTGAAAAGCTCGCTGTTTTGGAAGATTCGGGTTCTTCCGAAAATCTTTATGAAAAACTGAGAAACCTTATAAAAAGCAAAAACGATAAGTATCTGCAAAGGTTGCAGGTAAAAATAGGCGACCGCACCCTGCTAATAAACACTTCGGATATAGTGCGATTTGAAAGCGATGAGAAATATACCGCTGTTTACGCCAATGATAACCGTTACATAATAGATACCCCTATAATAGACTTGGAAAGCAAGCTAGACCCCGAAGCTTTTATCAGGGTTCACCGCGCAAATTTGGTTGCGGTGAACAGAATAGCGGAAATTCGCAGGAAATTCCCCGGAAAATTAACCGTTATCCTGAATGATTCCGCAAAAACCGTAATCCCGGTGGGCAGAAACTATGTGGATAAGGTAAGGGATTTATAATTTACTATATTACACCCATGGCTAAATTCAGAATTTTAACCGTTATTCTTTGCACGAGCGTTTTTTGCTTTGCGCAAAACATAAATACCAACAATAAATCCGTGAACGTAAAGGTTAAGGGTTTGCCGGCCCAATACACATCGCTTCGCATAGACACCCTTTCGCGCTGCATACAAAACCTGCCCGATATGGCAAACATATCGGCGGCAACCGAGGGGCGCACGGAATACTTGAAAAGAATTTCCGGCACGGATAAAAACGATTATGTAAAAATCTGGAACGCCAAAGTTCAGCTTGTATATCAGTGGAGGTATAAACTCCACTATCTGCTTATGCCTCAAGGGGGCCTGGAAGCACATGCGCCTGTTTTTCACGAAACGGAGGGAACAGCTCCGGTTTCCGAGACCATAACGGGAGACCCGCAAGAAGGCGATTTCTTTGCCTTCTCCAGCCCGCGACGCTATTATTTTAACTCTCAAGAGGCGGCTCAAAAATCTGCGGTTAAACTCGCAAGGCAGAGAGTTTCGGAACTTAGGGGTTTGGAATGCCCAAAATAACTTTTTAGAGGATACAACATGAAAGATACCGGTAGAAGGCACAATCTGGTTGAGAACGGCGATTTTTCCAAAGGCTTGAAAGGCTGGAGAGTTGAGAATTGGCACGGGAACTTTACCGCGAAAGCGGAGAGCAAGGAGATGAATTTTGAAATTCAAAAGCCCGGCAAGGACAGTTGGTCATTGCAGTTTTGCAGTGATGTTTCATTAAAAAAGGATGAAGCCTATATTTTTGCGATGAAGGCAAAGGCGGATTCTCCCCGTACTCTGAATGTGAACATAAAGAAAAACACCGAAAAGTATTTGCCTTATGCAAACGGCAGAATAATAGATTTGAGCACAGATTGGCAAGAATACAAATGGAAGTTCACAATGAAGGAAGACGATGACGCTGCGGCTCTTTTGTCTTTTGACATGGGTGGAAATGCCTTGGGCTGGAGCTTGAAAGATGTTTCTTTGAAAATTGCAACCGGGGATGATTTTGGGCGCAGTTATAGGGGCCGTATCCAAAAGAACAGCGGTTATTTCAATGCCCCCAATGAACCTTGGGAACTCCGGTTTTATTCCCTGGACGGCAAGTTGCGGAGAACTCTGGATAGAGGCAATGGCGGCGAAGGAATGCGCGCATATCCGCGCATAGACAAAAGTGGCGTTATAGTTGTAAAGGAAGTAAAGGATTAGAATGTTAAATCGTTTTTTGATTCTATTTGTTTTAGCTGCGACTTTCGCTTTTGCACAGAATTCTCAGGCTATTGCGCAGAATTCTCAGGCTGTAAGGCTAAAGCAAGCGCAGGAATATGCGAATCAGGAGAAATACAAAGAGGCTTTAGATGAATACAAAGCCGTGCTTTCCGCCGATAAGAGCAATGCGGAAGCATATTTGGGCGCAGGTGATGTGCGCTACAAAATGAAGGATTACAAACCGGCTTTGGATAATTTTCAGCTTGCGCTCAGATACAATCCTAAATTGACAAAAGCCATAGAAGGGGAAGCACAGGCCTATGAGGCTTTGAACCAAAAGGACAATGCGGTTGCCAGTTGGCGGGCTTTAGCGGAAAAGGGAACTGCGGAGCAAAAAACAAAAGCCCAGTCTCGCATTGGGGTTTTGCTGGGGACAAATGCAACAGATGCTACCTCTGCTACCTCTGCTGCCTCTGCCGCTTCTGCCGCCCCTGCTGCCCCGGCACAGGAACCAAAGGCAGCGGCTACAACACCTGCACCTGCGGCAACCGGCGGAAAATACACCTACGACTCTCCTGAATTTAAGGCGGGTTTGGCAGCTTACGATAAAAAGAATTGGGGAGAATCCTTAAAGTATTGGAGAGAGGTTTTAAAAAAGGAGCCTAACAATCCCGGTGCCTATTACTATGCCGGGATTTGCCGCTTTAGCATGAATGACCTGGACAATGCGATAATAAATTTCAACAAGGGTTTTGACTACCCGGATAAAGGTTTTAACTCCAATTATTATTTGGGCAGAATATACGAGCAAAAGGGAGACAATGCCAAGGCCATAAGCTATTACAATAAGTATTTGCAGCTCACAACAAGCGCAGAAGGCAAAACGGAAGCAAAGGGCAGGATTGCGAGACTGAGTGCGGCACCTGCTGCGGCGAGCAGTAGTTCCGGAACGGCAGGTTCGTCTTCGTCCGGTGAAGCGCAAACGGAAAAATCCTCCGATTCCTACGCTTGCAACAGTTTGGAAAGCTGCGTTAAAATGGAAGAAAAACGCAAGCAGGATTCCGTTGCGGCATACTTGGAAAGCCTGAAAAACAAACCCTTGACCATTGGCCCCGAAAAAATAGCGGCAACGGAATACGGCGGAAGTTTTGCGTTTGCCTCTACAACGGAAGCCGGCAGCGCAGAGTTGCAAAAGGCTTTCAACTTGATTCAAAAAAAGTCTTATCAATCCGCCATAGATGCCTTGCAAACCGTTCGGCAAAAATTTCCCGGAACGCCTAATTCAATGGCAGCCGCATACAACCTGCTTTCGCTATATCAATACCTTGAACTGCATGATAAGGTTGTAGCCCTTGGAAACTCTATTTTGCAAGAGCCAGTGCCGGAGCCTTACAAAAGCGCAATATCTTACATGCTTGCGGCAAGCCAGGTGAAAAAGGCGGAATACCAAAACGGATACAATATTCTTTTAGAGGTAAAAGAAGATCAAAAATTAGGCCCTACGCATGGGCAAAAATTAGCATTGGAAGCTGAGATAGCCGCACAGTACAAGCCGGACCAAGGCTCGCCTGAAATTTTGAAAAAGGCCATAGAGGCTGAACCCAGTAAAAACAAAAAGAACGAGCTTCGCTTGAAACTTGCTGATTTATACACGAAACTGCAAGACATGCCGTCTGCGATGCAGGCTTACAAGGACATTGCGGAAGATTGCCCGCCCAGTACCACAGACCCTTGCTACAAGGCTGTTTACGAGCTTGGCGATCGCAGCTTTTTGGCTCAAAACTGGCCTATGGCCCTGGAGTATTACAACAAAGCGATACAGCAGTACAACAAAGACGAAGTGCTCGTTCCGTGGGCCTTGTTTCAGATTGGAAATGTATTTCGCAAGCAGGGCAATTACAAGGAGGCGGTGCGTTCTTACGACCGCTTGATAAACGAATACGGCGGAACATATTGGGCAGAACAGGCTAAACTTTACAAAGAAGATTCTATTTGGCAAGAGAGCAATAAGGGGATACTGAAAAAATGACCGCTAATTTACCGGAACTCCTTCACGGCAGCCTTAATTCCCAGTTGCTAGTTTACAAGCAGATTCATGCTTTGCAAAGCGATTTGCTGCGTGATCTGGATTCAAATAACGAGTTGGATAAAATAATGGACTTGCTGGAGAAAAAGAATTCTCTTTTAGACAGCATCAGCGCGGAAAATTCCCGCAGCGCGCCCTTTGTTGACGAGTGGATCAGCAGAAAAAGCGAAATGCAAAACTCTCCGCTTTTTGCAGACATTGAACGCATAATATCCGAAATAGAAAGTCTTGTTTCGGAACTCCGCGCCCAAGATGAAGCCATGCTCCAAAGATTTGACCTGGAAAGCCAGTCCAAGAACAGGATAGATGCGTTTAGAGCGTTGAGGTAGCGGTTCGGTGGCCAGTGATTATGCAAAAATCCCAGGAAGAATTGATTAACGAACTTTCCGTAGTTATGGAGCGGTTTACGGCGCAGTCGGATGCGCTTGAGCTTGCGTACAAGGCTTTGGAAATACAGGCACAGCAGTTGAAAAAAATGCAGGAGGAGGTTAATCAGAGCAGGGTTTTGAGCGCGCTTGGCGAAATGGCCGCAACCGTTGCTCATGAAATAAGAAACCCCCTTAGCGGCATAGCCAGCTATACGAGTTTGCTGGTCAGGAACATTCCTCCGGGAGACCCAAAGCGAAAATACGTGGATAAGATAGTAGGCGGAGTGAACAGCCTGAACAAGATAGTAGGCAATCTTCTTGTTTATACAAAAAAGACGAATTTGCAAAAGCAAAGCACGGATTTAGCCGTTTGGGCAGAAGCGATTTTGGCTCATGCGGAAATTGAAATAGAGAATACAAAAAAGAATGTGAGCATAGAGCGCGATTTTCCTGAGGAGCCTTTGAATGCGGAAATAGACGGTGACAGGTTGCAGCAGGTTATGCTCAACCTGCTGATAAACGGAATTCAGGCGATAGAAACCGAGGGTAAAATTTCCGTTGGCATTCGCTCCAATAAAAACTTTGCGGAGATAATAGTGGCAGACACAGGCAAGGGCATTGAGCCGGAGCATTTGAAAGACATTTTCACGCCTTTTTTCACAACAAAAGAGCAGGGCACAGGTTTGGGGCTGGCCATTGTGAAAAAGATAGTTGACCTGCACGAAGGTGAAATTTCAGTGGAAAGCACCCCCGGCAAAGGCACAAAATTCTGCATCAGGGTGCCGATTTAACCAAACATCACGTCTTCGCCTTCCGGGACGGGGCGGGGGATTTTGAAGTTTTCCGTTTCCGCAAGTTTTTTCAAAGGTTCTTCTTTGTTTGGTGGGGTAAAAGAATGCGGTACCAAAGAGAAATGCGTGAGCATTCCACGGATTTTTTTCTCGTTCTCTTCCTTGATAACAAAACCCCAGTTGGGGATAACTTCTTCAACGCAAGCCAAAAAAGGCTTGTATGCGGAAAGCTCTGCAAATTTATCCAGATTTCTTATGCGCAAAAAGCGCATGGTATCAATAGAAGAATCGCTGTATATACGGAGCCATTCGTTTAAATCCGCCGCAACATTAGGTACGGCTCTGTTCCATGAGAAAAAATCCTGAATATAATCGCTTGGAAACCCGGAACGCAAACCGTTTAAAAAGGATTCTTTGCTAAACACAAATCGCAAGGGATCTTCATCGTTTTTTACCTGCGCCAAACAGGACATCTGAAAAATTCTGAGTGCACCGTTGCTCTGCGACAAAAACCATTCAAAATTGGAACTGTTCGCTATAATAGGCTCCGATAAATTTTCCTTGGGCTGCTTTGCAAAAAAAACGCTCTCTCCGAATTCAGAAAGGGAAAACATCAATATGTGTTTTTTCTTTATTTGCATTTTCAATATTCCCATAATCCAAAGCTCTTTGAGCGGGAGCGGCAATTGAAACCAATTTATGGAGTTTTTTTTAAACAGCCTGGAACTTGTATCGCGAGGCCAAAACAACCGTGCCGCATTCAATGCGCCAAGCGGCTTTTCAAAAAATTTCAGGAGCTTTAGCAGTTCGCCCTTGTTTTTAAATCTTTCGCGCTCCCACCAAAAAATGAATTCCGAAAAAAGCCTGAACCCGTTATTCCGCAGAAAATCGTAAGCAGTTGGGAGCAATTTGAGTTCGCCGCTCTCCGCATTTTTTGAAATCCATTTTTCAAAAATCAAAAAGGAAAACAGAAGGCGAATTTCATCTTCTGTTATCGCATTGTCAATATTTTTATTGTTGCTAAAAAAATTCGCAATGTGTTTTTTTGCGATGTGGCTTAGGGAATCGTTTTTTTTAACGGAAACTTTACCGAGCTGTATTTTGGAAAGCACAAACAATAAGTGCAGTTCCGCTTTTTTCTCGTTGGAAATCCACGCTACGGATTCAATTGCCTCCTCATTTTTAAATGAGAAATTTAAAAAATAATCCTCAAAATCCGAAAAGCCGTAATATATGCAAGCTCCCTGGCATTTAACGTGCCATATGAACAATTCGCTTGCGGTTTCATTTAAAAAAGCGATAAGAGATTTCTGGTCCGTGTCTAAACTGCGCTCCAACTCCTTGAAGTGCAAACCCCTGCTGCCGCTTGCGTAAATCAAGCCCAGGGCCAGAATTTCCCATTCTTTTCTTTTTTGCATCCATTTTTGCAGCCTTTCTTCGTTTAAAATTTCAGCGCATATTTCGCCGAGTATTTTGGAATTCTGCACGAGTCCGCTTTTTTTGGTAAATTTCGTGCGCAACCGGCTCAAATAAGAACCGGGTGCATTAGTCAAATGCTCTTGAATAGAGTGTATGCTTTTATGCATGGGGGAGATAATTTAGAAAATGCCATTGTATTATTTACTACGTTTCCAGAATGCTTGTTCTAGTTCTAAATTGCGGTTCATCTTCGGTTAAGTTTGCGGTAATAGATACCGGAAGCGGGGCAGCCTCTGTTAGCGGCTCGGTGGAAGAAATTGGCGTTAGCGCACGTTTAAAAGCGAAAAAAGGCGCTGAAGTTTTCAAAAGGAGCGTGGATGCTCCAAATCACGGCAGTGCCCTCGCCGTTATACAGAATTTCCTCAAGGAAGTGGGGGAGGTTCAAGGCATAGCCGCCGTTGGGCACAGGGTGGTGCACGGCGGCGAAAAGTTTTCAAAATCCGTTTTGATAAACGCCGAGGTTCTAAAGGTTATAGAGGAATGCTCCGTGCTTGCGCCCTTGCACAATCCGCCGAATTTGCAGGGCATAGCGGCGGCTCAAAAGAATTTCCCGGAGCTTCCCCAGGTGGCTGTATTTGATACCGCCTTTCACGGGAGCCTGCCGAACTATGCCTATCTCTACGGGCTTCCATACGAGCTTTACGAGAAACATAAAATTCGCCGCTACGGATTTCACGGTTCTTCGCACCGCTTTGTGGCAAAAAAAACAGCAGAGCTTTTGGCAAAAAGCCCCAAAGATTTATGCCTGATAATAGCTCATTTGGGGAACGGCTGTTCTGCGACAGCGGTGAAATTCGGGCTGTCTGTGGACACAACCTTGGGCTTAACTCCGCTGGAAGGCATGGTTATGGGAACCAGATGCGGTTCAATAGACCCCGGAATAATACTTCATTTGAGCAAGCTGGGCTATGACTTTGAAGGGCTGAACAAACTGCTCAACAAAAATAGCGGGCTTTTAGGGCTTAGCGGAATTTCCAGCGATATGCGAATCCTTTTGGAAAAAGCGGATGCTGGCGAGGAAAGGGCGAAAATCGCAGTAGAGGTTTTCTGCTACCGCGCCGCAAAGGAGATAGCCTCTCTTATGCCTGCGCTCCCAAGGCTGGATGCCCTTGTTTTCACCGGGGGAATAGGCGAGAATTCCGAACCTATTCGCAAAAAAATCCTCTCTCATCTGGAAATTTTCAAATTTGGAGAAAATGGCGGCCCGCAAGTTATGGTGGTTCCGACAAATGAGGAACTCTTGATTGCAATGGACACGGAAGAAGTAGCTGGCAAATGAAATACGGGCGAGTAGAAACGGAAAAATTGTATTTTTCAAGCAGTGAAGCCGCCGAGCAAATAGGCGTTCCGGTGAGTGTTTTGCATTCTTGGGAAAAGGATTTTCCGGAGCTAAAACCCAAAAAAAACGGGGCCGGCAAGCGAATTTACCGCCAAATTGATATTGATACCGCAAAGGAAATTAAGGAAAAAGCGGCCACCTCTAAAAATCCGGTAGTTAAGCAGAGCAAGCCCGTTGAAAAAAAACCTGGAAAAGGCAATAAAGAGTTTTTGCTGAAAATAAGAAACAGGTTGCGGGATATTTTGAATAAAATGGCAAAAAATCCCTGATTTTTACTCTGAAATGTAATATTTATGTAAAAAAAATATATATTTATAAGAGAATTTTCTTACTCTGGGGGTGCTTATGAGCACTAAGGTGATGCTGGCTATTATTGCCATGATTTCAACTGCGATGGCGCAGACCAACTTTACGGAAAACAGCGTAACGGTACCAAGCGGTAAAAGCTTAGATATGATATTTGTGGAGGGCGGCACGTTTCAGATGGGGTGCAGCGGCAGGAGCAATCCGTCTTGCGGTGCGAATGAAACCCCGGTGCACAGCGTAACGCTTAGCGACTATTACATAGGTAAATACGAGGTGACGCGAGGCCAGTGGAAGGCTGTGATGGGCAGCATTCCTCCTCCCATGTTTGAAGGGTTGGTGGTTAGCGACGATGTTCCCATTAATTCTATAGATTGGTACGCTGCTAATGAATTTGTGTGCGAATTAGGCAAGAAAACAGGTAAAAAATATCGCTTGGCAACAGAGGCGGAGTGGGAATTTGCGGCTCGCGGAGGCAAGAAAACCCAAAATACCGGTTATTCCGGCAGCGCAAATGCAGATGCTGTCGCATGGCATCAGGGCAGCACATTTCCCCCAACCCAAATCTGCATGGATTTTAACGGGCGGCCATTTTGTTCCGAAATAAATATGGGAGGGGCGGCTCAACCTGTGGGTCAAAAAGCCGCTAATGAGTTGGGTACTTATGATATGAGCGGCAACGTGCGGGAATGGACGTACGATTCTTTTGCGCAAAGTTACAGTTCAGGCGCAGTCACCAATCCTACAGGGCCGGTTGCTCTCCATTCCCAGAAAATACGCCGGGGTGGTGGCTATATGACGCCTTCTTCGCAGTCCACCGTGACCGGGCGCCTAATCCGTTCTATTGAGGGGGCAGACGGCGATTTGGGGTTCCGGTTAGCCATCTCAAAAGACCAAAACACAATTCCTACGGGTATGGTAGCTGCGTGCGATATTCACAAGCCGCCAGTCTCTAACGGGAAGGGCACTTTACGCGACGACAGGCTGATTACGAAAGATGGAGAAGTGTGGGCTAACGGCAGCACTGTGCTTATAGTCAAGGAGAACGGTGCCGCAGTGATGAAACCGAGTTATGGCAGCACTCATTCTGGCGAATGGGCCACGGCAAACGACTTCTCCCTGTATATAACCAATTCTTCGGGTACCCGCAAAAAGTGGATATACTATATTGTTTCCGAATACGATATGACTCTTATGGAAGATAACGGTATGCCCGGCAGATGGGAGCGCAGGCCTGCCTCCGAGGTATCAGGGGCATCCAACATCGCCGTTCCCACACCCACCGGCAAATCGCCCGAAGAGTTAATTCCGGCGGGTGCTGCTGTTAATATGAACAACCCGCCCACAACCGGCAAAGACTCTCGCCTGATTGTCGCGCAAACCTTGGGAACAGGCAATGGGTGGCTGCAAGACAACGTAGCCCTTAATGCCGGCGGCACGCACAGATACCGGTTTGATTACACAGCCGACACAGCGAGATTCGTAGTTTGGGATGTGATGATGAATAGCTCGGTGATAATATCCACGGGCAAATGGTTCACAATTGACAATACGTTCCTTCGCATAATCGGCGACAACGGCAGGAGATACGACTATCTATACACCGTTACGACCAACGGCAATACCCATTACCACATATCGTATCAGGGCTATGAGCGCGGGGATTTCAGAATGTTTGAGAAAAAGAGCGTAGAACACATAAACGATGTTGCGCAATGGAAAGAGCCTACGATGTCTCCTTACGCAACTAACGGAAACGGCGGCTCTACTTACCTCCCTCCCGACTCAGTAGAATTAGCCCAGGTAGTGGTTAGCTCAAGCTCTGCGAGAAGCAGCAGTTCAAGGGAAGGTTCTAGTTCCAGCTCAAAGGAAAGCTCCAGTTCCAGTTCAAGGGAAAGCTCCAGTTCTTCTGCCGAAACAACTTCTCTTTTGCCTCAAATTGCTATGAACAATCAGGCAGTGCAAGTAAAAAACGGCGTAAATTTGCAGGTTGTGAAGGAAGCAACGCTTGAAATCTATAATATCAGGGGAAATTTGGTAAACAGGCAGAACTACGCCAGCGGGGTGCATTCCGTTTCATTCACCCATTTGCCAAAGGGAATATATGTGGTTAAGGTGCGGTTTGGCAGCGACGTGAAGATATTGCGAATGCCTGTTATGTAATGAATTGGGAGTAGAAATGCTCCCAAAATTTATTTTTTTACTCCAAAATGTAATATTCTTGTAAAAAAAATATATATTTAATATATAAAAGGATTTTTCTACCCCGGAGGTGCTTATGAGCACTAAGGCTAAGTTCAGGGTTCTGTTGCCAACGGCTCTTTCTGTGTTGTTTTTGGCGGCAAACGCAGTTTCACAAGAAATGGAAATGGTTGATGCACAAGTGCCGGTAAAAGTAAACGTGGCCGCCAAAGTTGTGCTTGCCCCTATCACCGGAGTTTTCGGCACGGGAGCTGAAGGAAATGTGACGGCCAATGTTGAAAAAAACTTTAACATACAACTCACCACAGGTTATAAGGCTGTGAGTCAGGGGAATCAGGAGGTGACATACCTGTCGCCGGGGCAGTCTAACGCCGGGGTTCAGGTCAGATACAGCAGAGGGAACGTCATCCTCAATCTGCCTGCGCTATCATATTCAAATGCGGTAATTTCCCTGTATTCGGTAAAGGGCAACCGGATATTGAGCGGCAACGCTTCCGCTTCAAATGCCCAGGCTTTCAACATATCAAATTCCAATGTTCCGGCTGGTGTTTATCTGCTTTCGGTCAAAGGGGCAAACGGCAAATCTTTTGCGACTAGGCTGATTCACAGCGGCAATTTATTGAATATCAATGCCACATTTAGCGGCGAGGGTAATTCTCCATTAAATTCCCCATTGAGAAAAACGGACTACGGAAGGTGGACTATAACCGTCTCTGCGGAAGGGTACCGCGACCAAATCCGCACTTTCTGGCCCGACACGGGAGCGAATCCTGTTGAAGAATTTGAGCTTACCCGGCCCACAGCAACCAGCAAGGCGAGTTTCACGGAAACGGTAGGCAACGTATCATTTGATATGGTATACGTACCGGGCGGCACGTTTAATATCGGGTGCGAGGCGAGCAGCGGATGCCCCGCTGACGCAAGGGTAGTGAAAGACGTGACGGTAAGCAACTATTATATCGGGAAAACGGAGGTGACAACAGGTCTGTGGGATGCCGTGATGGGCACCACTTGCACCCCCGACTATCGAAACGGCGTTTACTGCCCCAGCACTTCTGGCTCCAACACAAACATGACTTGGTATGATGCCATGGAATTCGCTTGCAAGTTAAGCGAAATTACAGGCAGGAATTATCGTATGCCTACCGAGGCCGAGTGGGAGTACGCGGCAAAAAAATTTGACAAAACCGCAGACAGTTTGAAGAGAATACGCAGCGGCGAAGAATGGGCATATAACTCTTGGAACAGCACGCACATGGGCGGGACTGACCCTGTAGGGCCGGGTTCAGGCCTCTATACGCAGAAAACCAGGCGCGACGCACAGGGAATAGGAACCGCCGAGAACACCATAACAGGGCGTCTAATCCGGTCGGTAGAAGGCAAAGGCCCCGCACTGCGTTTAGCCATCTCTGCAGATGCGGACTACCCGCCGACATACGTTAATCCGTGCTATCTCCACATGCCGGAGATGGGTGCCGAACCGGTGAATTCTTACCGGGATATGCGGTGGGTCACGGGCAGCGACTCTTATTGGGGAACATCGGGTTCTATAGCAATAGGCAGTTTTGAACTCAGGGTTTGGGAAGACGGCACCGCAAGATTAGGCTCCACTAGAAGCGGCACCAACGGCCAGTGGTTCACATCAAATAATATCGCTTTGGTGTTTGTTCCAAGTTCGGGTTCCAGCGGAATCACAAAATACGCATATATCTTTCTTGACGCATCGCAAGGCTCGCTTATTTCCGATAAGGATTTTATGAGCGGCGGTTTCATCGGGAGGATAGAGAAGAAGGCGGCGAGCAGCAGTTACGACAAACCCACAATATCGGGCCTAAAGAGCGGTGCGGAATTGGCTGCGGATGCGGGGCCTGACTTTAAGATGGTGGACATGGTCAACATACCGGAATCGGCCAAACAACAGGACCCCCGTCTATTGGATGGGCCAGACGTGGGATGGTTCCAGGACAACCGCTCCGCCGGTGGCGTACACCACTACAGGAAAGATGTAGATCCTGACGAATTCAGGTTCACCGTTAATCAGGGCGGCGGTAGGACTGTGCTTGCGAACGGTGCTTGGTTTACGGTAAACAACACATTCCTGCGTGTAACGCACCCGAACAACGGCAAACCATATTCAGTAGATTATCTGTACGCCGTTACAAAGAGCCGTACCGGCGACACCTTAACTTTCTACCATAACTCGTTCATGGCATATGAGCGCGGTGACTTCAGAATGTTCAAGAAGGTGGCCAATTACCCCCAAAACGAAACGCTCTGGAGCCAAACCTGCGGCAGCATCTGTCGCGACGAGATTCCAAAGGGCTTGCCCGTCTCGGCTTATGCCCCCGGCGGCTATATGGACAACGGCCACTCTACTTTTGTCCCTGCGCCATGCCCGGCAGACGGCTGTAAGTGATAGCATAGGGCGGGTTTAACCCGCCTTTTTTATTTTTTTACTCCAAAATGTAATATTCTTGTAAAAAAAATATATATTTAACATATAAAGGGATTTTTCTACCCCGGAGGTGCTATGAGCACTAAGGCTAAGTTCAGGGTTCTGTTGCCAACGGCTTTTTTTGTGCTGTTTTTGGCGGCAAATGCGGTTTCACAGACAATATTGGAAGCAAAAGTGCCGATAAAAGTAAACGTGGCCGCCAAGGTTGTGCTTGCCCCTATCACCGGAGTTTTCGGCACAGAGGTAGAGGGAAACGTGACGGCCAACACCCCAAAAGAATTCATCATAGGGATTTCCGATGGTCTAGGTATTGTCTCCGATGGACCAGGTGTTACCGGAATGCAGTACCCGCTGGCGGGGCAGGCTAATGCTGGGGTACGGGTCCAAATCAGCCGAGGGAACGTCACCCTCAATCTGCCCGCGCGCTCATACTCAAATGCGGTAATTTCTTTGCATTCGCTAAACGGCAAGCGGGTACTTAGCGGCAACATTTCCGCTTCAAATGCCCAGACGTTCAACATATCGCGCTCCGACATTCCGGTTGGCGTTTATGTGCTCTCGGTAAGGGGGGCAAACGGCAAATCTTTCTCGACAAGGCTTACTCACGGCGGCAACGGGCTGAACATCAACGCCGCATTTGCCGGCGAGGATTTTTCCCCATTGAGTAAAACCGACTATGGGAGATGGACTATAACCGTCTCCGCAGAGGGGTACCAAACCCAAATTCGCACGTTCTGGCCCGACACGGGAGCGAATCCTGTTGAAGAATTTGAACTGATCCGGCCGGCGGAAACCGCTAAGGCAAGTTTCACGGAAACGGTAGGAAAGTTATCTTTTGAAATGATATATATACCGGGTGGCACGTTTACTATCGGTTGCGAGGCGAGTAGCGGCTGTCCGGCTAATACTAAGCCCGTATCCGACGTGAAAGTCAGCAACTATTATATCGGGAAAACTGAAGTGTCACTCGCTCTGTGGCAAGCAGTGATGGACACTTGCACCGCAACCTACGGCGGCTGCTCCAGCAATAGCACCTCCAACGGGAGCATAACCTGGTATGATGCTATGGAATTCGCTTGCAAGTTAAGCGAAAAGACGGGCAGGAATTATCGTATGCCTACCGAGGCGGAGTGGGAGTATGCGGCAAAAAATCACGTTAACAGTTTGGAAAAGATAAACAGCACCGAAGAATGGGCGTATAACTCCTGGAGTGCCACGCACTCAGGCGGGACTGACCCCGTAGGGCCGGCCTCAGGGACCTATACGCAGAAAACACGGCGCGATGCAAACGCAGTTGGCGATAACATAACAGGGCGACTCATACGTTCGGTAGAAGGCATAGGCCCCACGTTGCGTTTAGCAATCTCGGCAGATACGGACTACCCGCCGAATTATGTTCAGCCGTGCTATCTCCACATGCCGGAGATGGGCGCAGAACCGGAAAATTCTTACCGCGACCAAAGGTGGGTCACAGGCAGTGACGCCCATTGGACGCCGGCAGGCGGGACGGCGATAGGCGGTTTTGACTTCGTGGTTTGGGAGGACGGCACCGCATTGTTGGTAGCGGATAAGACTCCTTCGTATTGTTCCAGTAGCTACGCTCCCAGTACCTGCAAAGACACTCCCGGCCAGTGGTTCACTTCAAACAATATCGCTTTCGTGTTTGTTCCAAATTCAAGTTCAAATTCAAGTTCCAGCTCCAGATCTAGTTCCAGTTCCAGAACCCCCACAAAATATGCGTATATCTTTCTTGATAATTCGCACGGGTCGGTTATTTCCGATAAGGGTTATGCGAACTATCAGGACATGGGTTACATCGGGAGGATAGAGAGGGTGGATGCGGACAGCAGCTTCGTCAAACCCACAATATCCAACCTGAAGAGCGGTGCGGAATTGGCTGCGGAGTTGGGGGACGACTATAAGATGTGGGACATGGTTAACATACCGGATGCGGCTAAAAAAAAGGATCCGCGTCTGTTGGATGGGCTGGACACAGGATGGTCTCAGAACAACGTAGGCAGCGCGCACCATTACAGGAAAGACGTAGACCTTGACGAATTCAGGTTTACCGTTAATCAGGGCGGTAGCAGGGTTATGCTCGCAAACGGCGAATGGTTTACGGTAAACAACACATTCCTGCGAGTAACGCATCCGAACTGCGATAGGAACGGCAGTAACTGCAAACCCTATTCAGCCGATTATCTATACGCTGTGTCAACGGATAATAATGGCAAATTAACTTTCTATCACAATTCGTTCATGGGATACGAGCGCGGCGACTTCAGGATGTTCACAAAAGCGGCCGACGGCCCTAATTTTAACACCAACTGCGGCAGTATCTGCAACGACGAGATTCCAAAGGGGGCTGGTGTCTCTATGTATGCCAATATGGCAAACGGCCATTCGACATTTAAACCTGCTCCATGCCCGAAGGACGGCTGTAAATGATAGCATAGGGCGGGTTAAACCCGCCTTTTTTATTTTTTTTGCTCCAAAATGTAATATTCTTGTAAAAAAAATATATATTTAATATATAAGAAGATTTTTCTACCCCGGAGGTGCTTATGAGCACTAAAACTAAGTTCAAAGCTCTATTGCCAGCGGCTTTTTCTGTGCTGTTTTTGGCAGTAAACGCAGTTTCACAGGAATTGGAAGATGCACAAGTGCCGGTACGTGTAAACGTACCAGCCAATGTCAAGATTGTGCCTCCCAGCGGAGGTTCCGGCATTGGAGATGAAGGAGATGTGACGGCCAACACTCAAAAGAATTTTAACATAAAGCTCTCCGTGGGCGATTCAAGCAGGTTTCCCCAATTTAATGGTGAGGATAATGGGGTAGCATACACGCCGCCGGGGTCGGTTAACGCCGAGGCGTTGATAAGCTACAGCAACGGGAACATTCGCCTTAACTTGCAGTCGCAGCAATACCAAAATGCAGTAATCTCTCTGCATTCGCTAAGCGGCAAACAGGTATTTAGAGGTAACGCCTCAACATCAGGCGAGGGGAGTTTTAGTGTATCCAACATTCCGGTTGGCGTTTATCTGCTCTCGGTCAAAGGAACGGGGAGCAATTTTTTTGTAACTAAATTGACTCTCAGCGGCAACAGAGTGAATATCAATGCCAAATTTAGCGGCGGCAATTCCCCATTAGAAAAAGCGGGCGACTACGGAACGTGGGGAATAACCGTTTCCGCAGAGGGGTACGAGACTAAAACTGGAAGTTTTCAACCCGATAAGGGAATGAATTCACTTCAAAGTTTTACGCTTGTTCGTCCGTCCAGCAGCAGCAGCCGCTCAAGCAGCAGTGTTTCTGGCAGCAGCAGTGGCGGTTCCTCATCTTCTCGCAATTCTTCATCTTCCCGCAATGCTTCTTCAGGAAGTTTCACTCCGGCTGAGAAAAAAGACTTCACAGAAACCGTAGGCAGCGTGTCATTTGATATGGTATATATACCGGGCGGCACATTTACTCTCGGATGCGAAAGCGGATGCGCTCCGGGTGCGGCGCCAGCTATAAGAGACGTGACTGTCAGCAATTACTTTATTATGAAAACCGAGGCAACACAAGCCTTGTGGAATGCCGTGATGGGCAAGTCCGGCGGTTCAACCAGCTCATCTTACGCAACCGCGACTTGGTACGATGCCATGGAATTCGCTTGCGAGTTAAGCAAGAAGACTGGCCATAATTATCGTATTATGACCGAGGCGGAGTTTGAATACGCTGCAAAGAAACCCAACAAAAGCGGTTTGCTGAAAATAGGCGATGGCAGCAGCATAAACGGCGAAGAATGGGCGTATAACTCTTGGGATGCCGATAAACACATGGGTGGGACAGATCCCGTAGGCCCAAGCAGCGGCGCGCACACTCAGAAAACGCGGCGCGATGCAAACGCAACCGGCGAGAGCAACATAACATCACGCCTTATCCGCTCAATAGACGGCACAGGTCCCTCCACTCGCTTGGTATTCTCGGCAGATGTGGACTATCCTCCGAGCTATAAACCAAGCTGCGAAATCCAGCCCCCGCATTTGGACGGCGAACCGGTGAATTCTTACCGTGACCCGCGCTGGGTTACAGGCAGTGATAAACAGTGGTCAGCAGGGGCAATAGCGATAGGCAGCATAAGTCTCAATGTTTGGGAAGACGGCACTGCGAAATTAGGCAGCACTAACGGCCAGTGGTTCACTTCAAATAACTTTACCTTTGTGTTTGTTCCGACTTCCGGTTCCATCACAAAATACGCCTACATCTTCCTTAGCGAGAACGAAGGTTCGCTTATTTCCGAAAAGAGCTTCATGAGCGGCGGTTATGTCGGCAGGATAGAGAAGAAATCGGCCAACGTAACCAAACCCACCGTATCTGACTTAAAGAGCGGCAAGGACTTAGCCAAGGCACAGACTAACTTCGAGACTGAATTTAAGATGGTAAATATGGAAAACATCCCAGAATCGGCTAAAAAGCAGGATCCAAGGCTGCTGGACGGCGGTGCTACCACGGGATGGTTCCAAGACAACACCAGTATGAAAGCTGCGCACCACTACAGAAAAGACATTGACGCTGACGAATTCCGGTTCACCGTTAATCAGAGCAATGGCCGTACTGTGCTTGCCGCAGGCACTTGGTTCACAGTCAACAACACATTCCTGCGCGTAACGCACAAAAACGGATATGTAGCGGATTATCTATATACCATAGCAGGTGGTACCTTCTATCACAACTCCTTTATAGGGTACGAGCGTGCTGATTTCAGGATGTTCGAAAAAGTAAACAATAGCAGTTTCCCGAGCACCTCCTGCGGCAACATCTGCAGTCAAGAGATACCAAAGGGTCTAACCCCTGTGGCTCAGACAGGTTATCAATCTACTTATACGCCGCCGAAATGCCCTTCGGGAGGGTGTGATTGATAGGTAAGTGATAGCATAGGGCGGGTTTCAATCCCGCCCTTTTTTCTATATTCTTTTTCATGAAAAGATTTTTGCTATTATTATCTTTAGCCTTTATATCCGTAAATCTTGCGTTTGGGCAAACGGCAAAGAAAAAACCGCCTGTTGCTCCTGCGCCCAAGGCTGCAAACAAGGCGGTTGTAGTGCAAGGCACCGCCCCGAAACTTGAAACCAAAGACCCTTCTTTCACAGGTTTTACCGGCAGTTTTGTAAGTTTTGGGAATATTTCAGGGGAAGACCGCTCTTTCACCATGAAAGTTGAATACAAGCCCTGGTTTTTTGAGGCTAGCGGAACCGCAAACGCAAAATACAATACCCCGGATTTAGGCGAAGATGTAATTGTGGTTATAGCATATTACAATGCACTGGGGAAAACAGCAGATAGCACGAGTTATCAGGCCGGGCTTTTTGACCTTATGATGTATTTGGATGATGAACCCGTTAAAATCTCAAATCTGAATTTTACTATGACCGCTAAAGCTGCTGCGGGTTCTGCCGTTCTTGCACAGGCTAAAACCTGGAATTTTGAACAGGGCAAAGTATTCAAAATGCCAAAATACGATGCCCCCATAATCAAGGCCCAAGCCGCCGCACTGGACAAATCCGATATTGCAAGGGAAGAAGCCGCCGCAAAAAAAAGAGAAGCGGATTCCATAGCCAAAGAGAAAAAGCGAGTTTCGGATTCAATTGCCAAAGTGGAAAAAATGAAAAAGGATTCCATAGCCAAAGAGAAAAAACGTGTTTCAGACTCAATAGCCAAGGTGGAGAAAATGAAACAGGATTCAATTGCCAAGGTGGAGAAAGCGAGAAAAGATTCCATTGCCGCATATAAAAAATATGTTAAGGATTCAGTAGAAAAGGCAGAGCAAGACAAAAAAAAGGCTGCCGCTGCCGCCAAGAAAAAGAAGAAAGTTGTTGAAGAAGACGAGGAAGAAGATGAACCTCCAAAAAAGAAAACTTCATCAAAGAAAAAGAAGAAAGCTGTTGAGGAAGACGAAGAAGAAGAACCGCCGGTGAAAAAGAAAACTACTTCAAAGAAAAAGAAGTTTGAAGTAGTTGAAGACGATGAAGACTGGGACGAAGAGCCTCCGAAAAAGAAATCTTCAAAAAAGAAAAAGTGATTATTTGAAGAAAAGGGCTTTGGCTGTGGCGAACATCTCGTCTTTTTCTTCCGGGTTTCTGCATTCTGCGTAAATGCGGACTTTTGGTTCGGTTCCGCTGGGGCGAACAAGCATCCAGGAGTCATCGTGAAAGATTATTTTAACGCCGTCTATGGTCAGCAGTTCGCTCACAACCTTGTTTTTTTTGCCGATGGCTATTTTTGAACCCGGCTGCGCAGATTTCGCTATTTCCGCAACTCGTGCCATAAGCGGTTCGCCAATCAGGGATTTATCCACCTCAAAGCCGGAACGCTCAGGGTAAAGGCGCCCGTATTCCGCATATAAAAGGTCCAGGTATTCGCCTAGATTTTTGCCTGTTACCGCCATGATTTCCAAAGCTATCAAAAGCCCGAACATTGCATCTTTTTCCAAAGTGTTGTTAAGGCCCGTGATTCCGTCTGATTCCTCAAAGGCTATAAGCGCCTTGGGGTTTGCGTTTCTTTTTAGCCAGGGGCGAAAATTTTTAAAACCGACAGGGGTTTCCATAACCGGTATGCCGAGCTTTGCGGCTATTATATTTGCGAAGTTTGAAGTGGCTACGGACTTTGCCAAAACACCTTCTTCCTTGCGCCAGGTAACCATGTAGTGAAAGGCTATTGCCCCAAAACTATTCATGTCTATTTCGCGAGTACCGTCATAAAAGCGAATACGGTCGCCATCCGGGTCAAAAATTGCACCGAGCCTAAAGCGGCTTTTGCTTGTGTTCAAAACCTGTTTTATACCTTCCAGATTTTTGGAAGAGGGTTCTGGAGCCACGCCGCCGAACAAAGGGTCGGTTTCGGTGCGAAGACTGGTGAGGCATTGCGGGTTGTTCAGCATAGCGGCCGGCCGGCCCCTTGTTGAGCCGTGCACGTGGTCGCAAACCAAATCAACGCTTTCTTTTGAGAGCAACGATAAAATTCTACCGTATTTTATGGTTCCCTGCTTTTCCGAAAAGGACTTGTA
>JAISSJ010000080.1 GCA_031273195.1 Candidatus Fibrimonas sp. | reverse complement strand
AATAGTGCCGAGCCTGTACATACAGTCAAACACCAAGATGATTTTTCCGCTATAATTTTCAATTTATTTATAAATTCTTCATCATTGACCAACATTCTCGTACCCATTCCGCCAGGTACTAATAAAACATCATATTTTTCAATTTTATCAATATTTTCAGTAACTATTTGCACATTATCTTTATTAATAATATTTCCGCCAATTATTGAAAAATATTTTATTGAACAATTATCAACTTTTCCGAACACTTCAACCGGTCCAAAAAGGTCAAGCGTTTCAAAATCATTGAATAATAAACAATTCAGGAACATTTTATTCGGCTGCCTCTGAAATGGATATCCCCAGCTTTTTGGAATAGCCGCTGATAATCATGGCGGTCCATACTTCCTGTTGGTTTTTCATAAGGGAAAGATAGAAAAATATCTTTATTTTCTTTTTTCAGCCCGATATTTTTAAAACTTTTCCTATATTACCCAACATGACTCCCAAACACCTTGCCTTTGCCGTGCTGTTTTTCGCTTTTTTTGCTTGTTCGGGCGATGGAGAAGAAAGCGGTTCTTACGACTGGGTTTATGACGGTGAAACAGTTGAAATCGGTACACAAATTTGGATGGCGAAGAATTTGAATTACGATGTAAAAGGCAGTAAATGCTACAATAACAGCACGGATAGCTGTGCAAAATACGGTCGCTTATACAACTGGCAAACAGCAATGAAGGTTTGCCCCAATGGTTGGCATTTACCCAGCAGTGAGGAATGGGATAAATTACTCCGCTTTGTTGATGGGGATACAAGCTCTGAAAGCCCTTACGGCAGCAAAACGGCAGGTAAGCATCTGAGAGCAACTAGCGGTTGGAATGCTCCTTACGATGGCATAGAGAATTTAGATTCAACAATAACATCATCGCTTATACCGTGTCCGCACGATTCGTCTGAATTGTGTTTTAATCCTTACCATGGCACCATAGAGAATTTTGATACTTACGGTTTTTCCGCCCTGCCTGCCGGCCTAGGCAATTCAGACGGCAGTTTTTCCGCTGTCGGCTATTACGGCATTTGGTGGAGTGCCAGTGAGTTCAATAGGGGCGACGCTTACTGTTACGGCATGTTCTACAACTACAATAACGCATACTGGGGCAATGGCGATAAGCCGTCTTACTTGCTTTCCATCCGTTGCGTTAAGGATTAGGTGCTTTGTTTGCGGCAGGGGTTTTTATTTTGTATAGGGGCTAATTTTATGGAAATAACATTAAGATTGGAAGAAGAAAATGGGTTATAAAGCTATAATAATATATGGAGACCAGGAATATTATAAAAGATTTGGATTTAATGTATCAAAAGAATATAAAATAGCAGACAAGAATAAAAAATTCCCTGAAGCATTACTGGCTTTAGAATTATATCCCGGTGCCTTGAATGGAATAGAAGGAATATTTGACGAAGGAAAAATATATGAGGTAGATAAAAATGAAGCGGAAGAATTTGATAAGAAATTTATCGCAAAGGAAAAAGGGTATTCAAAATCGCAAGAGAGATTTAAAGAGGTGGCAAATAAATATTTATGAATAACAAATCTTTCACTTCATGGCGGCTAGAATTTTGTCTGAAATGCTTTTGCCGGAAAGTCCCAGCTCTTCTCTTAGTTCTTCAATTTCCCCCTGCTCCACAAAGGCATCCGGAAGCCCGATGCGAACCAAAAGAGGCGGATTCTTCATCTCTGCTAAAATTTCGGCAATAGCAGAACCGAACCCGCCTACAATGGAATTGTCTTCAACGGTTGCAATAATATTATGCTCCTTAAAAATCTCCTTGTAATTTTCAGCATCTAAAGGCTTTACAAAGCGGGCATCTATTATTGTGGGTTTTATGCCTTTTTTTCCTAAAACTCCTGCGGCATCAAGGCATTTGGCGAGCATAAAACCGACACCTATTAACAAGACTTTTGAGCCTTTGCAAACAATGCGGAATTTGCCTATAGGAAGTTCCAAAAACTCTGTGCGAATATCATTTGTATAAGTAACCGCCCTTGGATATCGCAAAGCTATTGGCCCATTTTTATACTGAGTTGCCGTGTAAATCATGTTGCGCATTTCGTTTTCATCCGATGGAGCCATAATCACCATATTGGGTACCGTGCGCAAATAAGACAAATCCAATGTTCCGTGGTGCGTTGGCCCGTCTGAACCTACCAAGCCAGCTCTGTCTAAAATAAAAACGACAGGCAGGTTTTGCAAGGCTACGTCGTGTATAATCTGGTCGTAGGCTCTTTGCAAAAATGTGGAGTAAATGGCTACAACAGGAGTAAAGCCCTCACATGCAAGCCCTGCGGCAAATGTTACTGCGTGTTCTTCCGCTATGCCAACATCAAAAATTCTGTCTGCTGTTTCGGGGTCTTCTTTTAAAAAGTTCAATCCGCAGCCGTCCAGCATGGCGGCGGAAATTCCTATTATTTTTTTGTTTTGCTTTGCAAGAGCTAACAAGGTTTTTCCGAAAATGGATGTGAGAGTTGGGCGGGGCTTTTCTAAAATTACAGAACCGTCTTCTATGTGAAATGGGTCTGAACCGTGCCATTTGGTTGGATCTATGGCCGCCAGGTCATAGCCTTTGCCTTTTTGCGTTAAAACATGAATAAGGCAAACATCTGGCAATTCCTTTATCTCTTTAAATATTTCTATCAGTTCTTGCAGGTTATGGCCGTCAAAAGGGCCAAAATAACGTATGCTCAAATCTCTGAAAAGCTGGCCCGGATTTATTATGTTTTCAAAAGCCAATTTGCCGTTATCTATAAACTCTTTGAGCTTGCTGCCCACGTTCTTGGGTATGGAGCGCAAAAATCTGCTGAACTCCCCTAAAGACTGATTGTGCTTAACGGATAATTTGCTCAGATATTTTGAAAATGCGCCTACGCTTGGGCTTATGCTCATTTTGTTGTCATTTAAAATTATGGTGAAATTCTTTTTTGTTTGGTTTAAATTGTTCAATGCCTCAAAAACCATGCCGCCTGTCATAGAGCCGTCGCCTATAATGGCTACAACCTGATTGTTTTTTTGTTTGAGGTCGCGCCCAATAGCAAAGCCAAGCCCTGCGGAAATTGAAATACTTGCATGGCCGCCTATAAAGGCATCGTAAATGCTCTCGCTTCTTTTTGGGAAGCCGGAAATTCCGCCGGGTTGTCTCATGGTGAAAAATTTTTCATAGCGGCCCGTAAGCAACTTGTGGGCATAAGCCTGATGGCCTACATCCCAAACCAAAATATCGTTTGGGGTATCATAAACGTAATGGAGGGCGAGGGCAAGCTCAACCGCCCCCAAACTGGAGGACAAATGCCCGCCATGTTCGGAGACCTGCCGCAGAATAGCAGCTCTCAACTCCTCTGCCAATTTTTCCAGTTCCTGTATGCTAGCTCCCTTTATGTCTTTAGGGGAACTTATGTCTTTTAGCTCCATTTGCAAGGATAATGTAGAAAAATAGCAATTCTAAAACAAGCTCGGCAAAGCTGTTTTTTTAGGTGCGGTTATCAGCTTTGCCGTTATCTGTTCGGGATACAATTTTTGCCATTCTCTGGGAATATCGGGATTCACCAAAAAATACTTTGCCCTTTTTAATGCAACACCCATTTTCTTCAAATGCTCCAGGCGAATGCTCCCAAAACGGCGGCTATGCACAATGAACTTTGCGCTCCTCACCCCAATGCCCGGAACACGCAAAATTTCCTCGTAGCTTGCAGAGTCCAAATCAATGGGAAAATAGTCCGGATGCCTCAAGGCCCATGCCATTTTCGGGTCAAACTCAGGGTCCAGCCAGGGATTGTTTTTGTCCAAAATCTCGTCATGGCTAAAACCGTAAAATCGCATTAGCCAATCCGCTTGGTAAAGACGGTTTTCTCTTTTTAGCGGCGGCTGGGAAATTGCCGGCAAACGGTTGTCCGTGTTTACCGGAATATAACCGGAATAATAAACTCGCTTTAGTTCCTGCGTTTTGTAGAGACCGGCTGCGAGGGTTATTATGTGCAAATCGTTTTCCGGGCTTGCCCCCACAATCATCTGTGTGCTTTGCCCTGCCGGAACAAATTTTTTCAAACCCCTTTTCCTTAAATTTCCCTTATGCTCCAGAATTTTCATACGCAAGCGGTTCATAGGCAAATATACCGATTCAAAATTCTTGTCAGGGGCAAGCATTTTTAAAGAAGGCTCGGACGGGATTTCGATATTCACGCTCATCCTGTCTGCATAATAGCCAGCCAAAGCGATTAAATCCGGGTTTGCGCCCGGTATAGCTTTCAGGTGAATATAGCCGCCGAATTTATGTTCTTCGCGCAAACTCTTGGCAACCCTTATCAGTGCTTCCATTGTGTAGTCCGGGTTTTTGATAACTCCCGAACTCAAAAACAAGCCTTCTATGTAATTCCTTTTGTAAAATTCAACGGTCAGGTTTGCAACCTCCTCTACCTTGAATGTGGCTCGCGGCGTGTCGTTGCTTTTGCGGTTTGCGCAGTAGGCGCAATCATAAACGCACACATTTGTGAGTAGAATTTTGAGCAGCGAAATGCAGCGGCCATCTTCTGTGAAGGAGTGGCATACGCCGGCCGGGCAGGAGTTTCCAAAACCGCCCCTTTGCGTTGTTCTGCAGCCGCCGCTGGAAGAACAGGATACATCATACTTGGCGGCACCTGCCAAGATTTCCAGTTTTTGCAAAATTTCCATAAAACACCTGCTTTTAAAATACCTGAACAAATGTTCAATATAGAAAAATGCCCAAACCCCATACACTAAAATTTGCTAATTTATGCATATTCATGAAACTCTTGCACGTTTACGAACAGGTTTTTGAGATGCTCCGCAGGGGTGGGGTAGTTATGCCAATTATTTTTGCAGTGGGTTGGATCGCTTGGATTTTGGTTTTGACGGGAAAAAAAGAGCATAGCAAAAATATAGCCGCCCTTGCAGCAGTGGCTCCGTTACTTGGGCTTTTGGGTACGGTTATGGGCATGGTTCACACCTTTGAAACCATAGAGCGTTTTGGCTTTGGCAATCCTATATTGCTGGCAGACGGTATTTCCGAAGCATTGTTAACCACCCAAGCCGGCTTGCTAGTAGCATTTCCCTTGCTCTTGGCCAATACATATATAAAGAGAAAGCATCGTCCAGAAGAAGCATTAAAGGCACTTATGTTTTAGAAGCTCATATGTTTGAGCAAATTCTATCTTCTACACCATGCCTCTTATTGCAATCATTTTACTGGCCATGCCGCTCTATGCCTCAATTTTCGGTGAAAGCAATTATGCCTCGCTTTCTCAAAATGCGGGAATGCAGGGGAATCCGGCTGCGTTAAGTGCTTTTGAAAGCCCCGGTACAATTTTTAGCTATGAAAAAAACAGAAATAATATTAACGGCATGAACAATTTTTTATTCGGGGTCTGGGGAAGCAATTACGGTGCGTCTTTTGACTGGACAAACGGGCGGGCGGGCTACGATAGAAGCGAATGGTCTTTTGTGGATAACGAATTCAATTCAAGCCGTTCATTCTTCTTTGGCAACAGATTTTCCGCAACCCGAATTTCTCAAAAAGACGGAACCTCCCTTTCCTATTCACCCGGTTTTATTTTGCGCCCCCACTTTTCTATTTCACTTGGGTTTTGGAGCGAAAATCTTGTGCAGTACGGTTTTTACCAAAACAGAATGCAGAATGCCGGTCTTTCAATAAGGCCCTTTGCCGGAATAACGGCGAGTTGGAATGCCGGGATAAAAAATTATAAACGGTTAAAACATTTTACTTCGCAAACGCAACAAAATATACTGCTTGAACTTGAGGCCTTTGATTGGACTTTCGGCATGGAATTTCCGCTTGCAGAACCGGATAACAACGGCACTTTTCGCTTTTTGCTTTCCACCAGCCTTGGTTCATATTTAAATGCTTCTGCCGCATTGTCCGCAAACGATTGGGATTCAAACGTGGATTTCAAAAAATTCGGCATGATATGGCACTTGGCATTTAATAAGGGAGCCTTGGAAAATGTAAATATGATTCGTGTTCCTCTCGGCAGCATAAACGAAAAAAGCGGCAACTGGAGTTTGCTCGGCGAACAAACGGACGATTTGGAAACTCTGCGAAACACATTTGCCATGCTTGAAAAATCAAGCGCAAGAGCAATCCTTTTCGATTTTTCAAATTACAGCGGCGGACTTAGCATTTCACAGGAGATTCGCAGGGGCATTCATTCTTTAAAAAGCAGGGGCAAAAAAATTGCGGTTTACACAAATAACTATCGCCCTTCTGTTGTATATGCGGCATCTGCGGCGGATAAAATAATTTTGCAGCCCTCCGCATTCGTGGATTTCAAGGGGCTTGCGAGCGAGGTTTTATATTACAAGGGTTTATTGGACTGGGCGGGGATAAAGATTGAAATAATGAGGCATGGCAGCTACAAATCCGCAATGGAGCCTTACACTTTGGATTCCATGAGCAGCGAGGCGAGGGAAAATTTGCAGGGAATTTTGGAGGGCTGGTGGAATGTGGTAAGGGATACGGTGGCCGCCTCCAGAAACCTTTTGCCGGAATTTTTGGACAGCATCGCAAACAGCCCAAAAGTCACAGCGAGTTCGGCAAAGAATAACAGCTTGGCAGACACAATCCTTTATTTGGAAGATGTTCCGAAATATGTTTCCAAGGTTTTGCTGGGCAAGGAAAATAAAGACGCATACTTTGAGGACTGGTATTTGAGCGGAGAAAAAATGCTCTCAAATTCCTGGCAGCCAAGGGCAAAGATAGCGGTGCTAAACATTGACGGCATGATAGTTGGCGGTTATGGTTCAAATGACCCCCTGTTTGGAAAAAGCGTTGCCGGGGTTGCGGATTTAATAGATGTGATAAACGAAATAGGATATTCCGGCGAATACAAGGCTTTGGTTTTGCGCATAAATTCGCCGGGTGGCTCGGCGGTGGCTTCTGATGAGCTTTGGCATTCCCTTAAAACTCTGAGGGAAAGCGGAATGCCCATTATAGCGAGTGTTGGCGATATGGCCGCAAGCGGTGCATATTATGCGGCGTGTGCTGCGGATAAAATTGTGGCGGAGGCGGGCAGCGTTGTGGGGAGCATTGGAATTTACGGAGGCAAGGCGGATTTGAGCGGTTTGCTTTCAAAACTGAAAATAAAAACCGAAGTTGTTAAAACTCACGAAAGCGCAAATTCCAAAAGCCTGTTCGGAGGTTTTTCGGAGAGCGATAGCCTTGCCCTTCAAGAATACATGGATGAATTTTATTCACGCTTTATAGGCGTTGTGACAGAGGGCCGGAACATTGTGGAAGAGCAAGCGGACTCGCTTGGCGAAGGCAGAGTGTTTATAGGAATGGAAGCGGTAGGCAATGGTTTGATAGATGAAATCGGCGGATTTGAGCGGGCTGTTGAATTGGCAAAGGAGCAAGCCGGTTTGAGAAAAAGCGCAAGGGTGGATGTTGTGCATATAAATAATTACGGTTATTCGTTTTCGGATAAAATTTCTGCGATGGCTAAAGGGGAAAGGCAGGTATATCCGTGGGTAGAGGTGTTGGAGAGAACTTGGGTGTGGGCTATTTATTTTTAATTGAGAATTGAGAATGAAGAGAGTGTTTAGAATAGTTGTTTTAGTGTTGCTTGCTTTTTTTATAAATGCGGCGTTTTTTTTGGCTGTTCCGGTTTTGAATGCGATCTTTTTTTCTAAGGACTATGAAAAAAGCGAGAAGGATAAGATTGTAAGCCGGGAAGTTGAGGTTTTGGTTCGGGAGCCTAAAAAAGAAATTCAGCAAAGGGCTATAAGGGAAATTCCGCAGAGCAATCAGTTTAAGCCCAATCAGGCACAGAGCAGTTTGAACAAGGGCATAAAGGGTTTTTCAATGGATTTATCGCTTGCGGGCGTTGGTGAGAGTGGGGTTTCGGTGGGTGGCAGCGGTATGGAAAATGCTATTTACAATGCGGAGGAAGTTGAAGTTGAAGCGAGGCTGTTAAGGGAGGCTTTGCCTAAATATCCTGAGCGGGCCAAAAAACGGGGAGTAGCCGGTTATGCGGTTATTCACATGGTGATAGACAGAAGCGGAAATGTAGCCGAGGCTTTTGCAACGATGGTTGAGCCGGCGGGTTTTGGTTTTGAGACAGAGGCGTTGGCTGCGGTAAGGCAGTATAAGTTTTCACCTGCTCTTGTGGGCGGCGTGCCTGTTCAGCAGAGGTTCACAAAGGAATTTAAGTTTACGCCGTGAAATAAGTTCGTTGCGTCCAGGACTAAGGCGAAGCCCGCCGCTAACCAGGTTTTCACAAAAAATCTTCAACGTTGCTTTTGTCTATGACTTCAAAAGAACTGTTTTTATAGCTCGTCAAAAAGGAATTTTTGCCTTTTATCTTTGCTTTTGGGTTCCATTTTATCTCGTAGCCATTCAAGCGGCCATCGCCTTCTTCCAGATAATCAATTTCCTGCTGCTGCTTTGTGCGCCAAAACCAGCAGTTTTTCCATATCCCACTATATTCCAGTTTCTTTTTACGCTTAACAATCCATTGTGTTCCGCCATTTCGGAAAATGAGAGCGGATACATTCTGTATTTCAGGAATATTTTCCAAAAAAGTCATAACTTTTTCGGATTTTATTCCGAAAAGGTTAATAGTAAAATTATAATAAAGAAGATATTAGATGCAGCATGAGTTAATAATATGTTAATAACTTGTTAATAGTTTAAAAAAATATTACCCCTTGACAAAACGGCAAAATTTTTCTATATTTATATTGATAATTGGCACATTTGGTGCCAAATTGAGAATTGATAGTGGAGAATTGAGAGTTGAGAGTGAAAAGAGCATTTAAAATAGTTGTTTTGGTTTTGTTTGCCTTTTTAATAAATGCGGCGTTTTTTCTTTTTGTTCCGGTTTTGAATGCTCTCTTTTTTTCAAAGGATTATGAAAAAAGCGAGAAGGATAAGATTGTCAGCCGGGAAGTTGAAGTTTTGGTTAAAGAGCCTAAAAAGGAGATTCGGCAA
>JAISSJ010000062.1 GCA_031273195.1 Candidatus Fibrimonas sp. | reverse complement strand
GCACAGTGTTGCGTTTTGGACTCCATCGCTTACGGAAGCGGAGTTTTTGGCAAAAGAGAGGGAATACAAAGATAAATTGCCCGGCATAAAACTTCCGGCGGAGTTCAGGTATTCAACCGATATGGCGGCCACAATAGAAAATGCCGATATGCTGGTTTTTGTTGTTCCCAGCCAGTATATGGAAAGCACCGCCCAGTTGCTTGGCGAATGCCGCGCTCCAAAAAAAATCCCGATAACGGTTAGCGCAACCAAAGGCATTGCCGAGCATTCCCTAAAGAGAATGAGCGAGGTCATTTTGACATATGTGCAATGGCTTTCCGAAGAAGAGGTTGTTGCCTTGAGCGGCCCAACTCATGCGGAAGAAGTAGCAAGGGAAATATATACCGCAATAGTCGCCGCAAGCAAAAATGAGTACTCGGCAAAGGTAGTTCAAGAAACCTTCAGCAACAAGTCCCTTAGGGTTTATACTTCGCAGGATGTGATAGGCGTTGAGCTTTGCGGCAGCGTAAAAAACGTTATTGCCATTGCCGGTGGCATTATAGACGGTTTGGAACAGAACGTAGGAGACAACACAAAGGCGGCTTTGATAACGAGAGGCCTGGCAGAGATTCGCCGGTTAGGTGAAACTATGGGTGCAAATCCGCACACTTTTGCCGGGCTTGCCGGCATAGGTGATTTAATTGTCACCTGCATGTCGCACCATAGCAGAAATCGTTTTGTGGGCGAGCAAATAGGCAAGGGCAAATCCTTGAACGAAATTCTATCGCATATGAAAATGGTAGCGGAGGGAGTTCCAACTGCACGTAGCACTTACGAGCTTACAAAGAAAAGCGGAGTGGAAATGCCGATAGTGAATGCGGTTTACGAAACGCTTTTCAACGGCAAAAAACCGAGGGAAGCCATTGAGGAATTGATGGCAAGGGAATTAAAGGCCGAATAAAATTTCTACTTTACTTTTGCACATGCAGAAAACCGTATTGAAAACCACTTATTCCAAAACCTTTGGCGATACCAGAGAAGAAGCCGACGATGACAGTCCTTGGGCTGGTTGGGCCGGTAAAAAATCGGAAAAGGAGAAGTTTGCAAAAAAAGAAATTGCTCCTGTAAAACGGGAAGAAATAGACCCGCCCTGGCTGAAAACCATTTCTTCCCTTTCAACGGAAAAGGGCAGGGAAAAAGAAGGCTTGTTTTTGGCAGAAGGCGAGCGGGTTGTTCTTGAAATAGCCGAGTACCACAAAGACCTGGTAAAAGGCATTTATGTGGATGAAACTTTTGACAATGAAGATTTGCGAAAAAAAGTAAAAGAGGCCAGACTTCGCATTCACGCTTTAACCCCGCATCAGATGAAGCAGGTGAGCGCGGTTGTAAGCGGGCAGGGGATTTTTGCCGTGTGCCGCTTGGCAAACGAAAAGCCTAACTACGATACCGCTCATACCATAACCCTTGTGGATGCGATTCAAGACCCAGGAAACCTGGGTTCTATTTTTCGCAATGCGGTGGGTTTTGGCATAGACGGAATTATTTTAGGGCGTGGCACGGTTGACCCTTTTAATCCAAAAGTTGTCCGTGGTTCTTCGGGTTGCTTTTTGAGAACTCCGTTTGAAACGGGTATAGATTTGCAGGAGCGTTTTTCGCTTTTGAGGCAAAAGGGATTTTGCATAGTTGCAACCTCGCCGTATGCGAAGAAAAGCATAACGGAACTTAGCCCGCGTCAGTCAAAAAAAATAGCTATTCTAATCGGCAACGAGGGTTCCGGCACAAACAAGCAGGTGAGCGAGCTTGCGGACGAGTGGGTGAAAATACCTATGGAAAATTCTCTGGAGTCGCTGAATGTGGCTGTTGCGCACGGGGTTTTGAGTTATCAGGTGGCGCAGATGAGAGGATAAAAGGCATATTCGCCGCATCCTCTTTCCCAAGCTCATACAACCGCTCTATTTTTGGAACATCGCTTTCCGTTCTTTTGACCTTTAAATCCTTGCTGGGGCGAATGAGAATAACATTTCCTTTTTCAGCTTCCTTTTCCACTAAGTCCAAACTTTCGTTGTACCGAGCGACATAAGAGTTTATGGCCTTGATAAATTTAGGATATTTGCGGTAAAAAAACCATGATGGGTGAAAGCCGTCTTTTCTGCGAAAGCCAGCCGGATGGGTGAGGACAACCACATTTTTTGAAAACCCGAGTTCAATGGATTTTTTGATGGGAATGGCATCTGCTATTCCGCCGTCCAAAAGTTTTTTGCCTCTGCATTCCACAATTTTGCTCATAAAAGGAACCGCAGAAGAAGCCTTTAGCACCTGCAAAATATCCTCATCCTTTTCAAGATATTCCGCCTCGCCGGTTTCCACATTGGAGCAAACCGTTATAAAGCGAGTTTGCGATTCCAGAAAAACCTTGGTATCAAACGGGATGTGTTTGGGGATTTCGTCATATATAAAATCCAGTCCAAAATAATTTCCTGTTTTTATATAACTCCACAGAGACAGGTATCGAGGGTCTTTTCTGAACTGCCTTAGCATTCTCAAATTTCTGCCATATTGTTTGGAAACAAAGGAGCAACCATACCCCGC
>JAISSJ010000049.1 GCA_031273195.1 Candidatus Fibrimonas sp. | reverse complement strand
TTGTGTGTAGTGTTGGGTGAGATGGGGAGTCTGTGGTGTGGGGGGGGGAGGGGGGGTGGGGGGGGGCGGGCGACAATACTGCACAAATGTTCAGTGGTTTCACGTGCAAACATACGTGCCCGCAGTGCAGACCCTGACCCTGCTAGCTTGTCAAATACCATTTCTTTGCTCAAAAAAGCCATTATATGCAAATATAGATAATTTTTACGAAAAAAGCAAGGGTTTAACTATTTTTTTAAAAATTTTTTAACAAAAACCGCCTTTTTTGCGTAAATTAACGCCCCTTCTCCCTTAAAAACTCCTCCCAATCGTCCTAAAAAGCCCCCAAGTGGCACAAATGATTTTATAAGGGAACTTGCACAGATAGATGAGGGGGAGAATGTTTTACCTAATCCATAAGAAATTGATATTTTCTTGTTTTTCTATAATATCAAATTCATGATGGTCAGACGAAATTATTTTTGCATTTTGCAATTTTGCTGTCGCTAAAACAAAAGAATCTCCGAGCGAAATTTTATACGCAGATTTAAAATATCCTGCATCTCTTATTGTATTTTCCGTTATTTCATGTAAAATTTTAATCGGAGAATCGTTAAAAATCCATTTAAGAAATAAATCTGCCTTATTGCTTTCAATTCTTTTAATTGCATCGTAATAAACTTCCAAAACATTTACTGAGTGCATATATACCTCATTATCGCCGTTTAATAAATCCTTTACCGCATCTTTTCCTTGCTCTCCATATAAAAAGGCGATTATGGCACAAGAATCCAGAACATATTTGTGGCTCATATTTCAAGTTCCATTTCTTTCTGTTTGTTTTTTGCAAAATCATCTGAAACCGAAAAAGGAACCTTTCCTGCGAAAATTCCGCACATTTTATTAACAGAGTCTTTTTGTGCAGATTCTTCCTTATTTTCCGATTTATCTAAAAACACAACCACAACCTTATTACCATTCTTTTTTGCAATAGGTTCATCCAATTCAACAATTCCATTTAAATAAGTGCCTAATAACGTAGCTTGCATATAAACTCCCTAAATTGTAATATAGAAAAAACTTTCACTTCCCCGCTCCCTTCTCCCTTAAAAATTCCTCCCAGTCGCTTATAGCCCCAAGCGGAACGCCTCCGGAGGTGTCTATGCTAAAGCCCATGCTCTTGAGCGGAGCCACGGATGCCTTTAAATTTTCCAAGGCCTGTTCGGAACGCATGTATTTGCTTTGCAGTTCGTTCAATACCGCCTCACGGTTGCGAATGTCCTTGTCCTGGCTGGATATTATGGAAAACAAGGTTAAAAGCCAGCCGCCCAGCAAGAACAGAAAAACTATGGCAACCCCGGGCGCAAGACGCAGCCCGGTGCTCCTCTGGTAGGTTATGCCGGTTGCTTTTAGCTTTTCCCAAAAACCCGTGTTCTTTCTGTAAGAGTCCCTTGAGTCGTATATTTTAAATATGTTGAAAAAAGGTCTGAAAAAATCCGCACAGTCTTCGTTGTGGAAAATGATTACCAACTCGGAATCCTTTCCCTTTACAAAATTAAAAAATTCCAGAAACATATTCAAATAACTTTTGTCCTTGAACTTCGCTTGCTCAATATTCACAAAGTAAATCTTGTTATACCCATCAACCGAAGAAAATAATCTATCCCGCACGGAGGAAAAATTCTCCGTTTTTAAAACCCCTTTAAATTCAAGCAGAGTCTCATTTTTGGAAATTTCCATCGCAAAGTCTAAATTCTCGCTCACAATAAAAACCCTCCGCCGTTTAGCTTAATGCGCAGGTGGCATGTTTCCGTCTCCTGCCCCTTTAATTCCGCCCTGCGGAAAACGGCAAGCCTAAGCCCATGCGCCGTGCTCGGTGCAGCAATGGAACCTATGCCCAAAATCGGCGCGCATAAAACATCTGCGTTCTTGCTTACCTCAATAGACGCGCCAATACCTAAATACCTATCCCTGAAACTGATATTTCGCACATCGTTGTAAAAGCTGTTGCTTAGTTCGGTTTTTACTTTTTTGCCTTGAATTTTCAGCGATTGCCCGCGAATATCATCATAACGAAACCCCAGGCAAAGCTCCGTTGCAAACCCTCCGCTATAGGCATGGAAAGAATTGTTCGTAATGGATATGCTAACCAAAAGCTCCGACTCGTTGTTCTTTAAGCTAAAAACCTTTTCCACCTTGAACATATATTCCTTTCCCGAATAAAACATATTCTGCTCGCCGAAAAGCAACACCTGCACCTTGTCTTCCTGTGTTTTGATTGAACTTTCGTAGTGATTCAAAAAGGCACCTAAGCGGTCGTTTATCCATAGGTTTCTTTGGTCCAGATTCTCAAATTCAAAGGGGCAAAGGTGGTCTAAAAAAAGAGGGGAAACTTCGCCGTCATCGCGCATGGAGCAGGCTAACTCCGAGAAAGAAGGGCGGTATGCAAGCGAGCGTACCCAGCCGCCGAGAGCGGGTTCAATTAAGCATTCCAAACAAGGGTTGCTGAATAAGATCTGCTGGCAGCCGTCTAAAAAGAAGCTGTTTGTGGCGAACCTTATGCCGTTTTGGGCTTCGCCGTCCCTCAAGATTTTTTCCGCTTGCATAACTGCACGGTTTGCCAAAAATCTCACGGAATTTCGCAACATTCCGTCTGCTGTGTTTTTGAAATAGCTTTGCGGCATTGCCATTAACAGGCTTTCAAAAACTTTTTCCTGCGCTTCCAAGTCGCTGAGTGAGCGGGCTTTAAAATATACATTCAAAATTCTCTTATGCAAAAAATTTATTTCCGGCATTCGCAAAAGAATATCCCTGCAACTGGGGGCAAAGGTGGAATAGCTTGTTAAATTCACCTTGCCGGCGGCTTTTTGCTCCTGCACGGCTTGGCAAAGCAAATTGTGCTCAATGTCCAAGCCCTCGGCGCTCGCTGTGTCCAAGGCTTGGAGCCACTCGCTGTTTAGAACAACCTCATCCAAATTCACGCTCAAAAGAATGCAGTTTATGCCTCCCAAATCGTTAAAACTTTTCAGGGAATTTATTATTTCCGCCCGCAGGCTGTTTTGAAAGGCAAGGGACAGATTTTGCGAATATGTTAAAATTCGCATAAAGGAACCGCCGTATTCCGCCGCAAACCAGCCTGTAACCGTGGCTTTCCTGCCCAACGCCTCTTGAACGGAGATATCCGGCATAAGGGTGTATTCAAAGCCGCATTCTTCAAGGGTTTCTATCAAATCTATTTCCCAAGCATGAGACCTGCAAAAGTAGCCTGTAGGCTCCATTAAAAAATCCAGAGTTTTCTTATGTTTTTTAAGCTGCAAATTCTGAAGCTCTTTGGGGAATAAAGGGAGCATGGCATCGTTATACGGCCCGCCTAAAAATTCCAGTTGTCTGTTTGCAACGAATTCCTTTAGCTGCTTTGCCTCCAGTTCTTTATTCAGAGCTTCCAGCATTTGCCCTGTGAAAAACACGCTCAATTTTAAGGCCGGCCTTCCGGAGAGCAGTCCTGTTATTTTAGAAGCCCAAGCCTTAGCCGCCAAGCTATGCGCATTTTTTTTTTGCGGGTCGTAAACGGGGTATAGGGCTAGGGCGAGTTTCATTGCAGGAAATTTAGAAATTGCGGGGGCGGGACTTGAACCTGCGACCTTCGGGTTATGAGCCCGACGAGCTACCAACTGCTCCACCCCGCTGTAAAGGGTAACTTTAAATATAGAAAAAATTTCTGTGACTGTCAAGGGTTTAAATGAGCAAAATCTTGGACAGCGCAAACCCGCCTATCAGAATAGAGGTCATGCTGAACACAACAGTGGCCTTTGTGCTCTTGCCAACGCCTTCGGCACCGTTCATGGTGTAGTAGCCAAAATAACAAGCATAGCCTGAAATAAAAAAACCGAACAAGGATGCTTTTATCAGGCCAACCATAAAATCCCAGTCCCTGTAACTCAACCGAACCCCGGAAAAAAACATGTGAAAAGTGACATCCTTGTATATAAAAGCAACTACAAATCCGCCCAAAAGCCCAACAAAAATACTCAAAATCGTAAGGATCGGGAGCATTATGATTGCAGCGGAAATACGAGGAACTATCAAAAACTTGTAAGGATTCATACCCAAAACATTGTAGGCATCCAATTGCTCCGTCACCGCCATTGTGCCGAGTTCAGAGCACATTGAAGCCCCCACGCGCCCGGCCAAAACCATAGCGGTTAAAATCGGAGCGAGTTCCGTCATAACGGATTTCCCTACGGCCATTCCAACATATGTAAGGGGAATCATATCCGCAAATTGATAGGATAACTGCCAACTCATTATGCTGCCTGTGAAAATAGAGGTTGTAGCTACCAGCGGAATGCTGGTTATGCCTATGCGGTGCATCTGTTCAACCGTCAAATGGTGGCACTGTATTGCGGCAAAAACATTTCTCAGCGATTCCAGAATAAATGCAAAATAACGGAGTGTTCCATTAAACCCCCGCCGCACAAACCTGCCGAGCGGCTCCGCTATCATTGAATCGTTAGTCATCTCAAACTACTTTTTTGCCGCTTTCTTATTATCCTTAGGTGGAGCTTTCATTTTGTTTTTATAAAGCTGATCGTTGCGCAAATACTTTAGAGCTTCTTCTAGCTGAATATCGTCTCTAAGCATCCATGCTATGCGGGCTTCCTCACCTTGGGCAGCGGATATAAGCTCTCTTTTAATCGCATTCAGGCTGTAGTTTTTTGTCTCAATGGCCTGGGTTTCGTTTTGTTTTGCAAGGGCCGTGCGCCACCCCGCCATCATTGCGGCAATAGAGGAATCCTTCAAAATCTTGGAGGTATCTCCGTAAATAATATTCTGTTCCTTTATCAGAACATCTTCCAGTTCGTCCGTTTTTATTTGAGATGGGCTTTTTATCTTTGCAAAATTCGTGTCCGCATCACAAAATTCCTTGAATGCCTTGAAGAGAGAATCGGGAATTCGCCAGGTTGAGTCTATTTTTGAAGCCGCATCACCAAGCTGGGAACGGTATTTAACCGCAAAGCGGAAATAAAGAGACATTCTCTCCTGAATCTGGGCAATCCACGGAATTGATTTTGACTCAATATCAACATCGGGAGTTATGCCGCCGTCACCATACATTTTTCTGCCGCCAGCCGTGTAGAAAACCTGTGTGTCGCGCACGGCGGTATCCTTTGCAATGGCATCTTCCGCAGATTCGTCTTCTGCTCCTATTGAGGTACGGCCATGCCCCCTTATCTCATTTTGAGGTTTGTTAATGCAACGCTCAAACGGCAAATAATAACGGGCTGTGGTGAGTTTCAGGGCATAGCCGTCGTGATAGGGTTCAAGCGGCAAAACAGTTTGAACGCTTCCCTTGCCATATGTGGTTTTGCCTATCACTATTGCCCTGTCCCAATCCTGCAAAGCACCGGAAACTATTTCCGCTGCGCTCGCCGTTCCCTGATTTACAAGCACCGCAATTGGAATATCTTCGCCTATTATGCCGTTCTTTGAAGCATTGTGTTCCGAAAAAACAACCTGCCCTTTGGTGCTCACTATGCGGTTGCCTTTTTTCAAGAATAATTCGCTTACCTCTATTGCCTGTGTCAGAAGCCCGCCCGGATTTGAGCGCAAATCCAGAATGAGTTTTTTCATGCCATGTTTTTTGAGCTTGTTTATAGCATCTTCCAGTTCGCTTGCGGTTTTCAAGTTAAAGGTGGCGAGCAGTATATAACCGATGTCTTTATCCAGCATACCGGCATACGGAACGGCATGAAGCACGATTTTTGCTCTGGTGATTGTAACATCAAACGGCGCAGCGGCCCCTTCACGGAGTATTGTTATCGTAACATCAGTCCCAACCTTGCCGCGCAGTTTATCAATAACTTCATCCAAGGTCAAATCTTTGGTAGGTTTGCCGTTTACGTGGGTTATTCTATCGCCTGCCATTAGTCCAAGGTTATAGGCCGGTGTGCCGAACATCGGGGAAATTACGGTTTTCATATTATCCCTCATGCCTATATGTATGCCTATGCCGCCGAATTCGCCTTCGGTTGCGAGCTTCAAGTTGTCACTGGCTTTGGGGTCCAGAACCGAGGTATTGGGGTCAAGCACGGAACTTATTCCGCTTATGGCAGCTTCTACCACTTCTCGAGGGTCAACCTCTTCCACGTATTTCAGGTTGATTTCGGAAAGAATTTTGTTCAAACGCGAAACGTGCTCATAATAATCGCCCGAAGTCTTAGCATCTGCGGAAGGTTTCCCGCAAGCAGTGAATACGGCAAAAAAAGCAAGCAGGAAAAACAAAGAAAGTTTTATGGATTTCATAGGGTATTAATATAGAAAAGTCAGTGCCTAAAATGCCTTGTCCCGGTGAACGCCATTGCAATGCCGTATTTATCGCAGGCTTCTATCACCTCATTGTCTTTTTTGGAGCCGCCGGGCTGCACAATGTACTTAATGCCGGCGGAGTTGGAGGCATCTACGTTATCGGCAAAGGGGAAAAAGGCATCGGAGGCCATAACCATTTCGCCGATTTGCTCTTTTGCAAGGGACATTCTTGACATATTGTC
>JAISSJ010000016.1 GCA_031273195.1 Candidatus Fibrimonas sp. | reverse complement strand
CGGGCACATGCCTGTCCCCTTATATACATAGGGTCCCCTTCATTCCCTAACAATTCCTCAGATTTGCATTTATCGTAATTTAAATTTCTTTGTACCATGCCTGTGGTTACGCCAACGGGATTGCTCCAACCTTTGTTGGTTCTTCCGCTCCAAGTCCAGTTGCCCTTTACCGAATCTGCAAAGCTTTTTATGTTATCACAATTATCATTTCCGAAACGCTGTTCTTTGTCAGGTCCATTGCAAAAACCTCTTATAGCGCCGGTCGCCTTGGTAAACTCATAGTCATTTTGCCCATATCTAAGCGTTGTGCCGCCTTGCGAACACGGCTGATACTGGTCTCCCGAATAACATATGGCGTTGTTGCCATTCCAATTGGATATACGCCCGGACCTATAAGTGCCGCTTGTGGTATTGCAAGTATTGACAGCAGCCCAACAACTGAAGTTGTTTTCTGCACATTTTCCATTGTCACCCTTCTCGGCATCAAATTCTTCAAAGCCATAATAGCCCACGGGGAAATCGCGAATTATCGCATTCAATTGCTTGCTGAACAGATCAGACGAGCTGCTGCTGGGAACTATGCAACTATTACTTGGCACACCTGTAAAGACATTAACGCATTGATCATAAGTATAAGGCCCTTCCAAGCAGAAACCATCTTTTATGCAGTAAGCATAGTTTGAAATAGACGAACTTGAACTCGGATACAAACTGTGGTCATAATTAATCCCGTCAGGATCATATGGGTTGTCTCGCTCCGAAGTGCAACCGAGAAAAAGAAGCGCAAGAAACAAGCCTAAAACCATATATGCACTCCTATTCCCGCCGCCAAAAAAACACTGCCCAAAACAAAAGAAACATTCCTCGCAGATTCAGCATCCTCCACTTTTCCCCACGCATCGCCAAAATCCGAGCGCGAGGCACGTTGGTTCAAAGAATCGTATTCATCACGCATATCCGTTGCTTCGCTGCTCTTTATAATACCGTAAGTGACAAACCCCGCACCAATCAAATCAAATGCAAGAGCAACCCAGAAAGATTTATTAGAAGACCGGTATTCTCCTGTTTCCACCTGCGGGTCTATCTTTTCCGGAACCTTATAGCCAAGCTCTACATCAACGGCTTTTTCCAAATCGCCTTTTTTGCTCGCTTCCGCATAATCTTTGGCATATTCAAGAATCCCTAAATTATTCGCATTATTAACAGGCGGTGGCGGAGCAGGCTTTTCCGAAGCTGCTGGGGAAACTTCCAACATATCCTCAAACAGCTTGGGAGCCTTCGCCTCAAGAATGGCAAGCAAACCATCCAAATCCTTGGAATCGCCTGTGATTGCGCCAAGAAGGTTGCTGTTCCCAACGCTGTAAAGCTCCACCTTGATTGTCAATTTGCCGCTGAAACGCCCTATGCGGCCCTGGGATATGTAATCCGCACTTATCTTCCTGCCCAAGTCCGCAAGGCAGGTGGCCGCCCTGCATTCCATTTCCGCTCGCTCCTGAGAACCCAAACGGTCAACTATGCTCTGCTGGGTCATTATGCCGTAGCGGTTTTTAGGCAAAATCTTGCTCGCTATGTCCCGGAGCTTGTCCGTTAAATAGCCCAAATCCGTGACGCCTATGGAATCAAGGTCGTCAACGGTGTGCATCACCGCTATACGCTCCTGCTGCTGCCCATAGGCGGCAAAGGCAAGGAACAGCGCAATGCATAGTATTTTACGCAGCTTCCAGCGCATTTTTCGCAACTGTCTTGTTCTTCGCAATTTTAGACCTTGCAACACCGGCTGTCTGCTGGTCCCCAAGGAAAATGCGAATAACTCGGATATTTTCTTTGGCTTCAGGGATTTTCACCTTTTCAAACAAATTCACCCTCTGGTTGGTTGTGCGCAACTCCTCGCTCAAAAGACGGAACTGCTCTTCTATAACCCTGCGCTCCAACCGCAGGGAAATCAACTGCTCCAAAGCGCGAATACCAGAATCTATCCATACTTTTGTGTCAAATAAATCCGGAATGTTACGCTGAAAATTTACGCCCTCAAACATGGGGATCGCTACACCGGCAATATTTCCTTCGCTTACGCGAACATCCGTAACCTTAATGTATTTATCCCATTCAACAGGCTCGGCAAAGAGCTTTATCCAGTTTTCCATATCGGCCAAAAGAGTCGCTTCCTCTTTCCTTTTAGCCTCAACCCTCAACTGCAAGCCCCTGATTTCCATTTGAAGCTGCTGTTTCTTCAACTGCAAAGTGGGCAAATAACGCTGAAACCTCTTTAAGGCATCGCGCTCTGCCTTTAGCGCATTTTTTGTGAGTTTAACCTTAGCCATAGCGGTAATATAGAAAAATCACTGAATTTTATTTTTTTCCACATTAATATCACTTATGCTGCCACTCATAAGTCCTATACGTAAAAAATCACTGTCGCGATAATCTATAATTCCATTAGACAGTTCCACAGGCTCGGGGCAAGCATTGGCAAAAGCAGTTTTTGCTCGCAATACCCTGAAAGAATCAAATACGCTCTTATCGCCGCAGCTTCCATCAAAATAAAAAGCCGCATTCTCCTCATCAGCACCGCCGCCCCAAAAGCCGTTTGGAGTAGCAGCTTCAAAAATTATGGGTTTTTCGGCGGTACCTGTAGCATTTATATTTCCTCCCAGCCAAACCTTTACATAAGATTTTTCGGATAGATAAAAATGTGCCCCGGCACCTATCACCAAATTACTCTCAACCGAAATTATATCGTTCATAAAATAAACAAAGCCCGGCAATATAACCGTGTTCTTAATATCCTGCCCGCCGGAAATATGCAACTTTCCGGCAAATTGCTCAGGAGAGCCGAGAGTTGCGGCAACCTCTAAAGAAACCCCGGCATCGTAACCGTTTGAAGAAAAATTATTGCCGGCGAAGCTCCCTGGGCTAAAAGGAGAGTTCTGCTTTATGCCATATTCATTATCATGTATTTTGCTGTTTTTCAGCACTCCGGGTTTGCCGAATTCAATTCCGGCAATCGCTCCGGACAAATCCGCATACTCAATATTTATCAACTGCGCATTGGAGAGAATTCTTATTCCTTTCCAAGGCTTATTTTCATTTGCTGCTGCAAATACAACCGGCGTTTCTTTTTCACCGGAAATTTCCAAAGAGCCCCAGCTTTCAATCAGCAATTCCGAATTCTCTCCAAAATAAAGTTCCGCGCCTTTATTTATCTTTAAAAGACCGCCTCTCATCCTCAAAGAGATATTATCCGCAAAACGAAGTTTTGCTTGTGAACCTAAAAGCACGTTTTCGGTTAGCAAAACGGTTCCATCATAAGAACATTCCGCATTTATATAAGTCGTTTCGCTGAAATCGCAAGCACCTGTTGCGGCATCAGAAGAACTTGGGCTTAACTCCTCATGCAAGCTGGAAGAGGACGCACCGGAAGAAGATACGGGTGGTTCACCGGAAGATGAAGAAAAAACGATGAAGAAGAGAAAGATGATGATGATGCTCTGGAGCTGGAGATTTTGCTCGAAGAACTCTGCAGTTGATCGTCATCATCTATATAACCATCGTCTATCAAGTCGTGTTTGCCGCATGCCAAGAGCAGCAGAGAAAAAAACACCGTTAGAAAAGAGAAACGCAACATAACTATACCTCCTTTTTTCCAAAGTTAACAGGATTTTTTTTGCCGAGCAACAGCCCCCTGGTCTTTAACGGAAGCCCAAAACAACGGATAAAACCAAAGGCATCTTTTTGGTCGTAAAAGTCAACATCGCTAAAGCCGCCCAGGTCCGGGTCGTAAAGGCTAAAAGGGCTTTGAACACCAGCCGGAATTATATTTCCCTTGTAAAGTTTTAGAGTTACATCGCCTGTAACCGTTTTTTGCGTTTCATTTACAAAAGCGTCCAATGCCTGGCGCAACGGAGTGAACCATTCGCCGTTATATACCAAAAATGAGTAGGTTTGCGCAAGTTTTTGTTTTTCCGCAATGGTAGCTTTGTCCAGAACAAGAGACTCCAAAATCTCGTGCGCCTTGTATAAAAGCGTGCCGCCCGGAGTTTCATAAACACCCCTGCTCTTTAAACCCACCAGTCTGTTTTCAACAATATCCAGCAAACCGCAAGCGTGTTTGCCGCCTATTTTATTGAGTTCCGCAAGCAGGGCAACGGTGTCCAGCTTTTTGCCGTTTAGTGCTACCGGCACCCCTTTTTCAAAACTTATCTTTATGTATTCAGCTTTGCCCGGCGCCTTCTCAAAAGTATTGGAGAGTTTCAGCATATCGTATTTATGTTCTTTATTCGGATATTCCAAAACACCGCCTTCGTGCGATAAGTGCCACAAATTGCCGTCTTCGGAATAAATCTTTTTCTTCGAAATGCCGCTAAGAGGAATTTTTCTCTTTTGTGCGTAATCTATGGCCTCTTCCCTGCTGTGAATGTTCCACTTTGAGTCTTTCCAGGGAGAAATCACTTTTAAGCGAGGGTCTAGAGCCGCATAAGTAAGCTCAAAGCGAACTTGGTCATTGCCTTTGCCTGTGGCTCCGTGCGCTACTGCATCTGCCTTTTCCTTTTGCGCTACCAGCACCTGGTATTTCGCAATCAAGGGCCTTGCAAAGGAGGTTCCCAAAAGGTAAGTTCCCTCATATTTTGCTCCTGCCCTCATGGTTGGCCAAACGTAGTCTTCCAAAAACTCCTTGCGCAAATCCATAACATAGCATTTGGAGGCACCGCTTGCGGCAGCCTTTTTCTTTAAGGCCTCCGCATCGCAATCGCCCTGCCCCAGGTCTGCGACAAAAGCCACAACCTCACAGCCATAGTTTTCTATTAGCCAGGGAATTATCACCGACGTATCCAAGCCGCCGGAATAGGCAAGAACACACTTCTTTACATCACTCATATATACCTCTTTTCTAGATAACTGCTCAGAGCGAGACTTGAACTCGCATGACCTTGCGGCCAGGGGATTTTAAGTCCCCAGTGTCTACCATTCCACCATCCGAGCGATGCAAGGGGAATATAGAAATTTATCTCATTGCCGCATACAGCACAAATTCCAAGGCGGATAGCATCTTCTCCGGGCCGGATGGCCTGGAAACGAATTGCTGAACACCGAATGCAACATCTGATTTCTGCAGTGCTTCCGCAAAATTCAAAAGGGAAGGATAATCCGCCTCTGTCGTGGTTCTCAGAATAACCCGGCGATATGTTTCCAATTCCTCCTCAATAGGTTTTTCCCAACCCACCAAACGTACCTGGTTGGCAACAGCCAAAGTGCGGAGCGCCATGATTTCCGACTTCACCCTTGAATACTGTATCAACCGCATCGGTTTCAACTCCGATAACTCCGGCTGCGCAGTGCTGCCGAATACGGAAAATTCAATACCGCCGTCTTTTATCGTTGCGGAATCCCTTACAATCATATCCGGCATAACTTTAGCCCTCAACTGATCCAAATAAGAAGTGCGGGTACGGGAATCCTGCGCCACTACACGAACAAAATAAAAATTGGGAGCCTGATATGCTAGATCCAGATAACCTATGCCGTCCGGAGTTGCCTTGTAAAATGTGCTCAACATAATATGAAAAGCCTGTTTTTGATATGGGATTCTATTGCTCAAAGCCTGCTCTTTATAGCTTGTAAGCTGCCTATCCCTAAAGTAAATATCAGGGCGCATAGTCCTAACAACTTCTTCCACCGAACCATTAACCGGAACCGCAGGGTCTTCTGCTCTGGTGCCGTGGGCAGTTAATTTCGGCGCACCGGCCTCGCGCAATACCTGCGTAGCTGCTGTTTCTTCGCTCAAGCCGAGAAGATCCAGGATGTTTTGCGGTATGGTTCCGCGCAAAAAGCCCGGCACTCCAAAAATCAACAAATACAACAAGCCCGACATAAAAAAAACGAACAGCATAAAAAGAAAATTCGCCACGGAACTTAGGCGACTTTTAGATTCTCCACCCTTTTTTTTATTAAGACCGCCGGATTTTACCTTCATCCCAATAGCCTGCGGCGCAGTCTTTCCTGAAGCAGATGGCATTAAATTGGACTTTATCATTTAAAAACCCCGTCCTTCATATGTAGCTCAAAGTTGCGCCTACTGCACCCATACACTGCGATAATTTTGAAAAATCCCCCACTTTTTCCAAAGAAAACTTTGAAAGCGAATTCCAAAGCTGCAAATTTACAGATTCTCCCAAATCTTTGGCCGCTCTTGCAAGCTCTCCTGTAAATTCGGCATTCCCGGAAAGCTCTCCGCAGAATTTTACATTTTTTTTTGCCTTTGGAAACTCTTTGAACCCGGTTTCCAAAATATCAGTGACCGCCTCCGGAGAAATATTATCCTTAGGCAAAAGCCTTATGGCAAGAGGACCCGTTTCGTTTCCCCAAAAGGCCATCGCGAATTTTTCATCTGCCTTTAATATGCACTTGGGCTGGCCGCTTAAACCTTCGGTATATTCCAAAAGGTTGTAGAGGGCGCAAACGTCTGCCATCAGGTAGTTCGGCTTAAAACCGCTTTTTTCCAACTCCACGGAACAAAAAGACTCTATAATTTTTTTGCGCATGGCTGTTACAATAGCACGTTCGGGTTTCTTCACGCTAGGGTAAAAAACTATATCCGTTTTATAATTGCTCGCTTTGGAATTAATTGAACAGGCGAATTCCCAATTCACATAGTTTAAAGCGCTTTCCGTTTCCTTCGGAACGGTAACCAAACGTATTACGCCGTTGCAAGACGAGAAAGCTACAGCTATTGAGTTTATTTTCGGGAGCAGATTGCTGCGAACCCAAGAACTAAGCACCGAGGAATAAATAGAAACGTCATCTATTGAATTGCCGGAAGTGGGAACCGCATCTATTTTAATAATATGCCTGCGTTCCGGTTCAACCAGAGCGATTTTTACCCCATCTTGGCTTATTTCTATACCTAAACAAACTTTTTGCACTGCTATTTCCTAATACCTAATAAAGTATAAAATATATAAAAAAAAAGAAAAGAGGTGAATTTTTAATGAATTTGAAGCGAAAAACGGATTTTTAAAGTATTAATCCGCAAATTGCCAGCTCAAACGACGCCAAATCCGTGTAATAACCCATCTTTTTGCCGTAAGAAAGCTCATCCAAAAGCAAAATGGTTTTTTGAAGGCTGTCAAGCTGCCATTGGAAGCTCTGTTCCGGCAAACGATTGCTTTGATAGGTAAAAATCTTATTGGGCGGCAAAACCCGGTTTTTTATTTCATAATCGGGTATTTTTTTTGCCCGCATGGCCTGTATATGCAAAAGGGTTAAGCAATGGCTCCTAAGCGCGCCGATTACAGACATAAAAGCTGCGTCTCCTTCTTCCGCTAGAATCCTGCGAAACTTGGGCAAAAATTCCGACAAATTCCTGAAGCCAAAGGGATCTTGCAATTCATAAGCGGGAACTTCCCTATCCTGCTTTATGAACAGCCAGCAGTGCTGCATGTTTATTTCCTGTATGCTGCTATCGTACATCAATATTTTTTTTATCTCGTTGTGTATGCGTTTGGTATCGCCGCCAATGGCATCTGCAATATATTGGGCTGCAGCAAAATTTATTTTTCTCTGAAATTGTTTTTGAACGTGCTCAGCTATCCATTTTTGGATTGCATTGCTGTATTTGGGAGGAGCAAAAGATTCCACCGCCCCCTGTTTTTCCAAAAACTTCCACAAAACACTCCTTTTATCGGATTCAAAGAAATCAAGTGCCAAATTCCCTTGAAAACCTTCGCTCGCTTTGCCTGCCCCGCTCAAAAAATTCACAAGACGCCGCTGCTCTTCTGCGAGTATGCATTCGCAATGCCTAACCAAAACGCTAGCCGCCGGCTCAAAAAGAGAGGGGCTTAAAGCCTCCGCAATGTCTACCGTCAAGGAATTTTCTTCCCTTGCTTCAGAAGCAAAAAATACCATGCGCTTAGAACCGCCGGTCAAAGCCTCTTTCCAAAAGAGGGCAATTCTTTCATCTTTTGCAAATTCGTCTGAACCAACCAGTGCGAGCAGCATAATGCAAAACGTAGCAATTTTTTTTCTAAATTAATTCTATGACTGAGTCAATAGATATAGAGAAGCTGGCAAAGCTTTCAAGGCTAACTCTTTCCCAAGCGGAAGCTGCGCAAGCAAAAGAGAGGCTGCTGGATTTGCTGAAGCTTATGGAAAATCTGAAAGGGTTGAATTTAAAGGATGTTGAGCCTATGGTTGCAGATGCAGCTTCCTCTTTAAGGGAAGATGTGCCTGTGCAGGGCTTTTCCGGCGAGCAGGTTTTTATGAATGCTCCGCAAGAAGAAAATCACCATTTCGCAATTCCAAAAGTGATATAAACCTATGGCTGTAGGCTCTAAAATTCTCATCTATTCAAATGATGCGATAGAAAGCGAAAAGCTTATTCGCTTGCTGATGTATCAAAAATTCGTGCCTAAGGCTGTGGAATCAATAGCCTATGCAAGCATGGCCTTGGTATCCAGGGAGTATCCTATATTTTTATGCACCTACTCGGCAGAGGACAATGCCATTCTGGACTACCTGGCATTTATGAGGCAAGACGATAAAATGCGCTCGGTTATCCCTGTTGTAATGCTGGACAAGCCAACTCCGGAGTGTATTACAGACTTGATAAAAATAGGCTGCACAAATTTCATTCTTAAAAATGCAGAGCAGCAGATATTCATAGACAAAATAGAATCCATAGCGGAATCAATAGGCGATTACCGTGACAAAAGGCAATTTGCGCGCATTGAAATTCCCGAATACGAAAACGCCCAGCTCTTGATAACTGCAAGAAACGGCAATAAATACCCGGTGCGAGTCAGGAACATATCCATGGGCGGTTTGCAACTCACCTGGTCCCCGGAAAAAATGCCGGTACAAAAAATGGTAGCAGGTGATGTTTTGGTAAACAGCCTGTTAATCGCTAAAAATTTGGATTTATATGCCGACCTAAAGATAATCTCCGTTTTCAATTACAGGGCAGGTGTGCAATTCATGGGCTTAAACGAGGAGCGTCAATCAAAGCTGTGCCATTTTATTTACGAGAGACTGCTAGCAGAGAAAATCGTGAATTGAATTTATTTGCCTATTAAACACAGCATTTCCCGGACTGCTCTCTCTATCCCGACTAAGGCGGCACGTGCTATTATGCTGTGCCCTATGTTGAGTTCTTCTATTCCGCTGAGATCTGCGATACGTTTTATGTTGCGGTAATTCAAGCCATGCCCGGCATTTACTTTAAGCCCGCTTTTGAGCGCAAAGCTTATCTGCTCTTGCAGTTTTGAAAGTTCCAGCTCCACTTCGCTTTCATCGCGGCGTTCAAAGGCATCCGCATAATGCCCGGTGTGAAATTCCACATAATCCGCACCCGCCTTGCGCGCAGCTTTTACCTGCTCCGCTTTAGGCTCTATGAACAAGCTCACCAAAATGCCGGAGCTATGCAAATTTTGAACCGCAGTGGAAACATCGGAAATTCTGGCTTCAACATTCAAGCCACCCTCGGTTGTAAGCTCATTTGGGCCTTCCGGAACCAGAGTCACCATATTGGGAAGCACCGTTTTGGCAAACTGCACCATATCCGCAGCCGGAGCCATCTCCAAATTCAGGGAACCTACAACAGTGTGGCGCAACAGATGCACATCGCCATCGTTTATATGGCGCCGGTCTTGCCTCAAATGCACGGTTATGCCGCTACAGCCGGCAAGTTCCGCCAATATAGCCGCAGCCACAGGCTCCGGCTCACGTACCTTGCGCGCTTCCCTAATTGTAGCAATATGGTCTATATTTACGCATAGATTCTTAGCCATGAATGGAAATTAGAAATTTTCTATATTATTAGAGCAGTAACTTTAGCGAGGAAATTTTAAATGAACGCGGCAAAACTAAATATTGATGGCAAGGAATATTCCCTGCCCGTGGTAAAGGGAACTCAAAATGAGCTTGCAGTAGATATCTCCAAGCTAAGGGACCAAAGCGGCTACATCACCCTTGACGACGGCTTCTCAAACACCGGCAGTTGCACAAGCACAATCACCTATATAGACGGGGACAAAGGCATTTTACGCTACCGAGGCTACTCTATTGAAGAGCTTGCGGAAAAAAGCACCTTTGTGGAAACGGCGTGGACAATTATCTGGGGCAGGCTCCCAACTTCAAGCGAGCTCCGCCGATTTTCAATGCTTTTAACGGAACACGAGCTTTTGCACGAAGGTCTAAGGCACCATTACGACGGCTTTCCCATTGACGCTCCGCCAATGGCTATTTTAAGCGCAATGATAAACTCAATAAGCTGCTATCACCACGATTTATTGACCAACATGAACGATGCGGATCTTGAAGAAGCTGCGGCAAGGCTAATTTCAAAAGTTCGCACAATAGCGGCGGCAGCGTATAAAATGAGCATCGGCAGGCCTGTTATGTATGCCGTTCCCGAATACGGATATGTGCAAAATTTTTTGCACATGATGTTTTCTTTGCCCAACCGACCTTACATAGCAGACCCGGACATAATAAAAGCGCTGAACCTCATTTTAATTCTGCACGCAGACCATGAGCAGAATTGCAGCACAAGCACGGTTCGCATGGTTGCAAGCGGCGGCGCAAACTTATTCGCAAGCGTTGCGGCAGGCGTGTGCGCCTTGTGGGGGCACTTGCACGGAGGAGCTAACCAAGCAGTTGTGGAAATGCTGGAAGATATTCGCAAAACGCATTGCTCCGTCAAGGATTTTGTAGAGAAAGTCAAGCGCAAGGAAAACGGGATTAAACTGATGGGCTTTGGGCACAGGGTGTATAAAAATTTTGACCCACGCTCCAAAATTTTGCGCGACATAGCCCAAAAAATTTTGCAAAAGCAAGGGCTAAGCGACGAGCTTTTGGATATAGCCCAAGAGCTTGCGGATATAGCCCTGAACGATGATTATTTTATTCAACGTAAACTATACCCGAATGTTGACTTTTATTCCGGCATAATTTTAAAAGCCATTGGCTTTCCGCTGAATATGTTCACGGTTATGTTTGCCATTGGCCGTACGCCGGGGTGGATTGCGAACTGGAAAGAAATTCACGATAATCCCAAGCAGAAAATCTACCGCCCGCGCCAAATTTACATCGGAGAAAATTTGAGGCACTACGTGCCTATAGATACTCGGTCGAAAGCTCAATAGCCGAACTTGTTATATATAGTTCCGTGCGCCACTATCCACCTGTGCGTGGCTATTTCCGCCAGTTCTATATCATGGGTCGCTATTAAAAAAGCCAGCTTGTACTTTTTATTGAGATCTAAAATCAGCGACTTAAGCATTTCCGCATTTTTCTCATCCAGGTTTCCGCTAGGCTCGTCTGCTATAATCAAGCTGGGCCTGTTCATCAAAGCGCGCGCAAGGGCAACCCGCTGGCGTTCACCGCCGGAAAGTTCGCGAGGCAAATGATATAACCTATCCGAAATCCCAACGGCATCTAAAAGCTCCAATGCCATTTTGCGGCTTTCGCCATCGTCCCTGTTGTCTATTCTGGCGGGCATAAGCACATTTTCCAAGGCGGTGAACTCGGAAAGCAAATGATGGAATTGGAACATAAAACCCAAATTTTTGCGATGGAATGTATTTATTTCACTCCTTGAAAACTTGGACAGCTCCTTGCCGTCAAAAAAAACAGTGCCGCCGGTTGGCCTATCCAACGCTCCCACTACATTCAAAAAAGTGGATTTGCCGGAACCGCTGGCACCGGTCAATACGGCAATGCTGCCTTCGTTAAGCTTAAAATCCACATCTCTCAAAATCTCAAGAGTGCCTCCGGTTTCGTTATAAACCTTGGATAATTTTCTGGTTTCCAGTAAAAACTGCATATTATTTCACTCCACGTTAATTGCATCTACAAGTTTTCGGGCATCTTTTATAAGAGCTTTGTTTTTGCCTTGCACCAAATCCCAGTTGCCTTCTTTGGCAGCTATCTCAAGTTCGGAAGCACGGTCACCAAGCTCTTTCGCATAAATTGTTTTTGTACAGCCCTTTAAGGCATGAATGGATATAACATAATCATCTCCGCTTTGCTCCTGCAAATTTTCCAGCAATTTCGGAACGTGTTTTTTAAAACTTGCAAGCATTTTGTTAAACATCGCTTCGGAGCCAAATTGATTTATGCCATCTTTTATATCCAAATATTCGGATAAATCGTTCTTTTTTTCATTTTTTCCAATCCATTTGTTTAAGCATTTATCCAGCTTGTTAATATCCACGGGTTTTGATATGAAATCGTTAAAACCGTTTTCTAAAAACATTTTATTGCTGTCTATCATTGCGTTTGCCGTAAATGCAACTATGGGAACATTCTTAACATAATCGTTGTTCAGGCTTCTTATTATTCCGGTTGCCTCTATGCCATCCATATCCGGCATCATATGGTCCATAAATATAATATCGTACCTATTGCCGTCTTTTATCAAGTCAACGGCTTGCTGGCCGCTGGTCACTGCTTTTATGCGCAAGTTATACGGCTCTAAAAGCCCTTTTATAACCTCCAAGTTCACGGCAACATCATCTACTACCAAAATGCTTGCTCCTATGAACTGCGTTCTGGCAAAATCTGTTTTGGGCAAAGTTTTCCCCGCATTGTATGTCAACTGCTCCAGCTTGCTTGCAACTTCTTTGCCTATAGGTGTTGAGTCTTTAATTATTTGGGGAATTACAAGGGAAAATTCGCTGCCTGTGCCATAAACACTCTTTACTTCAATAACCCCGCTCATTAAATCGGAAAGTTTCTTCGCTATGCTAAGCCCAAGCCCGGTGCCCTCTATGGTTTTGTTCTTTTTGTTATCAAGCCTGTTATACGAGTTAAATAGCTTGGGAATATCTTCCGGCCTGATTCCGATTCCGGTATCTTTCACTTTAAATTTCAAGCAGGGCATTTGATTCGCCACAGCATATTTGACGGACAGCAGAACAAAACCCTCTTGCGTATATTTAACCGCATTGCTTATAAAATTATTGAGTATTTGCTTTATGCGCTGCGCATCGCCCAAAAAGCGGCTTGGAATTTCCGGCGAAACAGAAACTTTCAGTTCCAACGGTTTTGCGGCTATGCGCGACTGGGCAATGATGCAAATATCATTTACAAGGCTTGGAACCTCGTATTCTTCCGAAATAATTTCAAATTTGCCACGCTCAATCTTGCTCAAATCCAATATGTCATTTACTATTCTCAGCAGGTTGTTGCCGGATATTAAAATTTTCTCTATGGATTTTTTACTGTCTTGCGGCAGATTTTTATTTTCCAGTTCAAGCTGCCCCAAGCCTATTATGGCATTTAGAGGGGTGCGAACTTCGTGGCTCATAACGGCTAAAAAATCACTCTTGGCCTGGCTTTCGTTATACGCCTGCCGGCTTCTTGTATTCAATCTAACCAAAAGAAAACTCAGCAGCAAGCAGCACGAAAAACATAGTCCGGCTATTAACTTTATGGTACTGTTAAAGTCATTATAATAATTTTCCAAGGGAACTATCACATAGAGGTTCCTGTTGTCGAAAATTCTTTTTTTCAGAGTATAGGTTACTTTATTCTCAAAATTGCGAGCATCTTTCAGCTTGCCTTCCTTCTCGTTTCGCAATTCCCTGAAATCACCGCTCACATCAACAATACGCCTTTTTATAAGTTCCGAAGCCGAATGGTACAAAATTATGTCGTTTGAATCCGTGAGAACCAAATAGCCGCCTTCAAACTTGGATAAACTTTCAAATAATTTCTTGTATTTATCAAAACGCATAGCCAAGTTGATTACGCCCAGCGATTCTCCGTTTTTGCCGTAAATTTCCTTTGACCACGAAATCATATCTTCTTCGGAACCCAAGCTCGGCTCCTTGTATGGGACATTTCGCGAAAACTCGCCTGCCATACGCGCTGCATTTTTGTACCACTCCGAGCTTATAATATTGTTCATGGAAAATTCCGGGCCGTTGGAAAAAGGCTTGCCGTTTATAATTCCATGTATGCTCAAGGTATCGCAAATATCCGTAGAATCCGTAAGCAATATCTTTTTGTAAGACATCAATCTAATGAAATCGCTTATTTTTGCGGAGTCTTCCGCTTCGTTCAGCAGTTTTTCAAGGCGATGCACATCTTCGTCAATACTCGTTTCCAAATTCAGCAAATTTGATTCCACGAGACGTGCGGACAATTCAAATATTATGCCTATTTTAACTTCTAAGCGGGTTTCAAAAGATTTTTTGGTGATAAAGTAAGTACACGCCGTAATAAGGGCAAAAATACCGAATATTGTTGCCAAATAAACATAATTTTCTTTTAATACTCCTAATATGCCCGTACTTATCTTTTTCATTTACATCCTCTTCAAGCCATAACCCCAGGCTCAAAACCAATCTTCCTTTTTACAAAACGCATGGGGTAAATATAGTAAATTTTGCCATAAATCACCGCTTTATTCTTTTATACCCGTTCCTGATTTCCGCAAATTTTTTCGGCTCCTTTCTAAAACTCAAATCATCCGTGCGAATCAAGTAAATTCCGTTGCCTGAATCTTGCGGAAGAGGCAGGGCTTTGTTTTTCAATTCTTTTATATTAAAGTATTCACCGATGGATTTTATCAGCATGTTTGCAGCGTTTATCTTTGCTTCTGCGCTGTGACCTGCTATATGCGGCGTGGCTATCTCAATTAAGGGCAAAAGGCTCTCGTCTATGTTGGGTTCGTTTTCCCAAACGTCAATAACCGCCCCGCCCAGGTGTTTGCTCCGCAAGGTTTGCCTCAAGGCTTCGCTGCTGCACACTGCGCCGCGGGCCGCATTTATCAACCAGGCACCCTTTTTCATTTTCCGAAAAAATTCCTCGTTTGCAAGATGCCAAGTTGGATATTTTCCACCTTTTTCAAGCGGCGTATGGAGCGTTATTATATCCGCATCAAAAATATTGTCATTTAAATTCTTGGGCGGATCGCATAGCAAGAGCCGCATCCCAAATTTTTCCGCCTCTTTTTTTACTTCAGAGCCAACAGCACCCACGCCAACTATTCCGAGCATGAGTTCATTCAAAGGGAGGTTTATTTTTTTTGAAATTTCAACTAAAGCGGCAGATACGTACTCGGCAACAGACCTGGCATTGCTGCCATGAGCGGTTGTCCAGAAAATTCCGTTCTTTTCGCAAAAATCCGTGTCTATATGCTCAAAGCCGGACGTCACCGTTCCGATGAACCTCACATTTGTCCCAAGCAGCGTTTCCGCACCGTATTTTCTGGTTGAACGCACAATCAAAACCTCGGAATCTTTGAGATTCTCTTTGGAAATATCGTTAGAATTCAAATATTGCACGGAGAAATAGGGTTCAAAGATTCCGTGCAAATTCTTTATGTCTCTGTCGAGGGTTATCAGCATTATCAGCCGGAAAATTAGAAATTTTTTAATATAAATAAAAAAAGGAGTTTTTATGAAAAAAATCACAATATTTCTCGCATTGTTCAGCGTAGCA